>CALGMC010000188.1 GCA_937959145.1 uncultured Chlorobiales bacterium | reverse complement strand
AATACACACCAGCACAAATGCGAACAGCGTGCCAATGCTTGTCATTTCACCGACCACGCGCGCGGGCACAAATGCCGCAAAGAGCGAGACAAAAAGCATAAACAGCGCGCTCGACTTATAGGGCGTCTTGAATTTTGGGTGAACTTCTGAAAAGAGCGGCGGAATTAAGCCATCGCGCGACATTGAGAAAAATACCCGCGCTTGCCCTAAAAGCATCACTAAAATCACCGACGCATAGCCTGCGAGAATCGCGACAATCACGCCTTGCTCGAGCCACAAAAATGGCGTGTGTGAAATCGCTACCGCAACTGGCGCAATGCCATCTTGACCTTTGAACTCTGTGTAATTGGCAAGCCCTGTCATCACATGCGCGAAGAGAATGTAAAGCACTGTGCAAATCGCTAATGAACCCATAATGCCAATCGGCATATCGCGTTGCGGATTTTTTGCTTCTTGTGCCGCCGTCGAGACAGCGTCAAATCCAATGTAGGCAAAGAAGATAATCCCTGCTGCACGAACCACACCGCTCCACCCATATTCGCCGAAGTTGCCTGTATTTTCAGGGATATACGGCACATAATTTTCAGTGTTGATATATGCCCATCCAAACGCAATGAAGACAAGCACCACCGAGACTTTCAGCGCAACGACGATGTTATTGACCGTTGCCGATTCCTGCGTGCCCTTGATGAGAAGCAACGAAACCACCACCACGATAAACACTGCCGGAATGTTGATGATGCCTGTAATCACGGCACCTTCGGGCGTTGTGATGCTGTCAAACGGCGACATCGTTAAATGCGCGGGCAAATACAGTCCGAAATTCCCAAGAAACTTGACGAGATAGCGCGACCAACTAATTGCCACCGTTGCCGCACCAACCGCATATTCCAAGACCAAATCCCAACCGATAATCCACGCCATGAACTGCCCCATTGTGGCGTAAGAGTAAGTGTATGCGCTTCCCGCAATCGGAATCATGGCGGCAAATTCGGCGTAGCATAAGCCTGCAAACGCACAGCCAATCGCCGCGATAACAAATGAAATCGTTACTGCCGGACCTGCGTTATTTGCCGCCGCCAGCCCTGTGATAGAAAAAAGCCCTGCGCCGATAATCGCACCAATGCCCAGCGTTACAAGGTTGAACGAGGTGAGCGTACGATGAAGTTGATGTTCGCCTTCGGTCGATGAGTTAAGAAGTTCAGAAATGGATTTTTTGAAGAAGAGTTTGTCTTTCACTTCGTCGCCTCCGTTTTGTTGATGAATGTTGACTTGAGTTTACCGATGAAGTAAGGTAATGCGCGTGCGGCTAAAAACAAACTGCTTTGAAACAAACTGCTTTGAGATTCTTTACTCCAATGTCGAGATTTCTTCCTCGAGCAGTTGCTTTTGGTAAAGGTCGGCATAGCGTCCTTGTTGGGCAATCAATTCGCTATGCGAGCCGCGCTCGACAATTTCACCGTTTTCCAAGACGAGAATCAAGTCGGCATTGCGCACCGTTGAAATGCGATGGCTAATGAGAATCACGGTTGCGTCGTTGGTAGCGGTATTCAGGTTTCGCAAAATGCTGTCTTCGGTTTTCGTATCGACTGCCGAGAGCGAATCATCGAGAATGAGAATTGAGGGTTTGCGAACCAAGGCGCGCGCAATGGCGGTGCGCTGTTTTTGTCCGCCAGAAAGGGTAATGCCGCGCTCGCCAATCATCGTGTCGTATTGCGCGGGAAATCCTTGAATGTCTTCGTCAATGCAAGCAATTTTGGCGGCGTTGCGAATGTCGTCGTCCGTCGCCTCTATCGCGCCGAAGGCGATGTTGCCGCGAATTGTTTCAGAGAAAAGGAAGTAATCTTGTGGAATAAATCCGATGTGTTTGCGCAAGACTTTCAGCGGAATCTCTCGAATCGGAACGCCGTCGATGAAAATTTCGCCCGATGTGGCTTCAATCATTCGTGGAATCAAATTAACGAGCGTTGATTTGCCCGACCCCGTTGCACCCACAATCGCAAGTTTCGCGCCGCGCTCCAACTTGAACGAAATGTTTTTCAGCACCAGATTTTCAGGATTTGACGGATAGGCAAATGAAACTTGCTTGAACTCAATCGCGCCATCAATTTTCGTGATATGATGATTCACCGAATCGCTATCGCTGATTTCAGGCGTGAGATTAAGAATTGCGTTCAGGCGAATCTGCGAGGCGGCGGCGCGCTGAATAATGTTCGTTACCCACCCGATTGAAATCATTGGCCACGACAGCGACGCCACATAAATGAGAAACTGCGCAATTGAGCCAATGGTCATTTCTCCTGCAATCACCATTTCGCCGCCAATCCAAATCGTCAAAATCACCGACAGCCCAATCAAGCCCGACATCAGCGGATAAAATATGGCTTGAAGTTTAGCGAGTTCGAGATTCTTCTCGTAGTAATCTTGATTGAGTTTCCCGAACTGCTCGATTTCGCTCTGCTCGCGTGTGTAGGCTTTGACCACGCGAATGCCCGATAAGTTTTCCTGCACCTTTGTGGTGATTCGTGCATACCGCTCTTGCAATTCTTGACTGCGATGATGAATGATTTTTCCGATTCGATACACGCCATAACTCAACAGCGGTGCCGGCAGGAGCGCGAAAAGTGTGAGCATTGGTGAGATGGCAATCATCGCCGAGAGCGCGAAGATGAGCCGAAACACAGTGTTGAGCGAATACATAATGCCCGGACCGAGATAATTGCGCACCGCGTTCAAGTCGTTCGTTGCGCGCGACATCAAATCGCCCGTGCTATTGGTTTTGAAAAAGTTCAGCGAAAGCGTTTGCAGATGCGCGTAAAAATCGTTCTTCAAATCGTATTCAATTTTGCGCGAGACCACGATAATCGTCTGCCGCACACAGAAGAGAAAAAATCCGCCCAACGCTGAAAACATCACGGCAAGCCCGACATCTTTCAAAATCTCGTTCATCGTGTAGTCGCCCTTCATCGTATCAATCGCTTGTCCGATAAACTTCGGCGCATACACGACGCAAAAATTCGTCAAGAGCACCCACATCACGCCGAGCGCGAGGCTGTATCGATACCGCCACAAGTATTTATTCAGTGAAGCCAGACTTTGCATGGTTTGTTGGAATTGTTAGAAGCCAAAAAAGAAACGCCGAGAATTGGTCGGCGTTCAGAGGTAACAATTACATTTGCGATGTCATTTCAAAATACGACAGCGTTTTTCAAAACCGTTACTTTGAAATAGCTTTTTTGATGGCTTCAGCAAAAGTGGCTTTATCGCGTCCGCCGATAAAGTAGTCTAAAATTTCACCTTTGCCGTTAATGACAAATGAGGTTGGAATGCCGCGAATTGCACCTTCTTTTGTGAATTTACCATAACTCGCCGCAAGTTCGCGCGAGCCCATTGCAACGGGGTAGTTCATCTTTTGCGCCTGTGCAAACGCCTTCACTTTTTCCTCTTCATCGCCGACTGCAATTCCAATAAACGAGAAGCCTTTGCTTTCATATTCTTTCTGCAGCTCAACCATATCGGGAATTTCGGCGCGGCAAGGCGGGCACCATGTTGCCCAAAAATTGATGATTACACCTTTGCCTTTGTAGTCGGAAAGTTTCAGGCTTTTGCCGTCAATGGTGGTTAGCGTGAAGTCGGGGGCTTTCTTGTCGTCAGTTGCCACAGCCGTTTGCACTGCTTCTGCATTTGAGGTGGGTATCGTCATTAAAGCCATACCTGAAGCGGCAACAACGAGCACCACTGAAATCGTGAGAATTGAAATGCGTTTCATTATTTGGATAGGTTGAATTGAATTTAACAGGCTTTGCGTCTACGATGCTTGTTGAAAAAAGGTATCTCGATTTCATCACAAGTTTCCGCGTGCGGCTTGGTCGCGCTCGATAGCAAGATTTTCTAACAGAATTTTCGGAATGCTACCGTTTCCCATAGTTGTTTTTGCGTCTAAAACTTCAACGCCGATGAGTTTTTCTTCAGGACCAAAGTCCAAAGCAATATCATGGCTCAAATGAACCGTTCGCACGACTTTTGCGTCCTCAACGAGTTCTATGTAGAGCGCGTCGGCTTCTTCGTCATATTTGACTCGCATGATGTTTCAAAAGTAATAAGTATAGACGGTGATAACGACAATTTCCTCTGCTTCCTCAACAAAGATTGGCACGACTTGTTTTACGGAGTAAAACACACCTCCCCAATAATCGTTGTAGGCGAAGTTCATCTTACTTGAATGCCGATTTGCTTTTACAGATTCTTTCATTCCTTCTCGAATCGCTTGCTCCACTTCTTGTGTTGTTGCGCCGCGTGATAAGCATCTTTCTGAAGCGTGTTTGCTCAAGCGAATCGGCTTCATCACAAGTTTCCGCGTGCGGCTTGGTCGCGCTCGATGGCTTCAAAAAGGGCTTTGAAATTGCCTTTGCCGAATCCTCTGCCGCCGCGCCGCTGAATAATCTCGAAGAAGAGCGTCGGACGGTCTTCGACGGGCTTGGTGAAAATTTGAAGCATGTAGCCGCTGTCGTCTTTGTCGACCAAAATGTTTTGTGCTTTGAGTGCGGCAACATCTTCCTTAATTGCGCCGACGCGCTCCGAAAGCATGTCGTAATAGGCATCAGGAACGGAAATAAACTCGACGCCGCGCTCGCGCATAGTTGCCACCGTCGTGATAATGTCGTCGGTTAGCATGGCAATGTGTTGCACGCCTGCGCTTTCGTAGAACTCCACATATTCTTCAATCTGCGATTTCTTCTTGCCTTCGGCAGGCTCGTTGATGGGCATTTTAATGCGTTCGCTTTCGTTCGCCACCACAACCGAGCGCAAGGCAGTGTATTCCGTTGAAATGTCTTTGTCGTCAAAACTTTGGAATTGATGAAAGTCAAAGACATCGTGATAGAACTTCACCCATTTTTGCATCTCGTTCCAATTCACATTGCCGACAATGTGGTCAATCGCGGCAAGCATTGGACGGCGCGTTGAGCCATTGGTATGTGGCTTTGGCGCGAACGACGGCAGAAACACGCCTTTGTAGTCTTTGCGCTCAATGAACGAGTGAATCGTGTCGCCGTAAGTTTGAACAGCAGATTTCATAACCGTGCCGTATTCATCTTTGAGC
>CALGMC010000187.1 GCA_937959145.1 uncultured Chlorobiales bacterium | reverse complement strand
CTCGAGCACGTCGCTCGCGCTGTCGGTGCCGCTGATGATGTAAGTATCAATCGCGCGTCGGCTGACGGATTCGAGCGAGCGACGAATTTGGCGAAAGGTTAAGATGAGTTCGTTGGTCTCATCGGAAAAGGGCAGTTTGTAGGGAATCATCGGTCGGCGCGACTTCAATTCAGAAACAAGCCACTGCACGCGCTCCGATTCGGTCATCTCGCGATAAGGCTTTTCAAGCAAACGTAAGTGCGTCGTGATTTCATCGAGAGCGGATTCTTGCTTACGCGCATGCTGACGAATATCGAGCGTGATAAACGAAAAGCCGAAGATTTCTACCTGACGAATCAGCGGCTTGATGAGCATCTCTGCCAAACGCTCGCCTTTGTGTGCCATTAAACTCGAGTAAATAACGCGAAGGTCATCGAGCAGTTCTTGTTCATCAGCATAGCCGACGCCCGATGAGGTTTCGTGTTTAACATCATCGATCATTTTTTTGAGGCGGTAAGAAATGAAGCGCAGCTTAATTCGATAGGCTTCGTTGTAATTACGCCCTGCCCATTCATTGGCAATAGCGTCGCGCCCGAATCGTGCCTCGTCAAGTTTGATAGATTCAGCAAGTTCAGGCGAGATAGCGGCACGCGCCGTAGAGATGGAGAGATGAAGAATGGCGTTTTCAATCGCCGCGATGTATTTGCCGAGAACAGCGGCTTTCATGGATTCAAGCGTTTGTTTGGTAACACTGTGCGTAACGAAAGGGTGTCCGTCGCGGTCGCCGCCCGTCCAAGAGTGAAGCGTCAAAAAAGGTGGAATGTGAAAAGTGAAATTTGGGTAATGCGTTTTGAGCGACGCCTCGAGCGATTGATAGACTTTGGGAATGACATCAAAAAAGACGCGCTCGAAGTAATACAGATGCCCGACCACTTCATCTTGAATGGTGAGTTTAGACGAGCGCACTTCGTCCGTTTGCCAGAGCGAAGTAATCAGTGCCGCAAGTTGTTCGATAATGGCGTCGCGCTCTTGGAGCGAGTGAGAGGGATTTTCGAGCCGTTCCAAAAACAAGGCGATTTGCCGACGCTTGCGCAGAATCGTGTGGCGCAGGGCTTCGGTTGGGTGCGCCGTTAAGGTTGGTTCAATCGAGAGCGTGTTCAAGAGTTCCTGCACGGCTTCGGCTGAAAAACCACTTTCGGCAAGCGTTTCGATGGTTTGCGCTATCGAATTTTCTAAAACGCCTTGTGCAATTTCGGTTGCGCGTGCCATGCGAATTTGGTGAAACTGCTCGGCAACATTGACAAGGTGAAAATACGTGCCAAAGGCGCGCACCAAGTTATCGGCTTCATCGAAGCGAATATCATCAATGAGTTGAATGAGTTCGGCGCGCCGTTCCGCGCTCTTGCTTTGGCGAATCTCTTTGCATAGCAGGCGAATTTTTTCTTCAAGGTCTAAAAACGCTTCCCCTTCTTGCTCTATCAGAACTTTCCCCAACAAGTTGCCTAACAGTTTTACATCGCGCTGCAAGGCTTCATCAGCACGGTCTTGCGTTGGATTTTCCAAGTGTTTTTCCATCATTTTCCCTAATTTGTTTGCGAAATATACGCCATTTCTAAGAGGCAGGCAGGCGATAGAAACAGGGATAAACAAAATGTCAGCAAGGGCTGTTTATCACCTTGACCATCCGCTTGAACACACAACTTTTATTGACTTCAACTCTTTTACATTCACATGAACATCGGCATACTTGGTGCGGGCAACATGGGCGGCACACTCGGCAAACTTTGGGCGCAAAAAGGCAACGAAGTTTTCTTCGGCACGCGCTCGACGGAAAAAGCCTTAGAACTTTCCAAATCGGTCAATATGCGTGCAGGCAGTTATGAAGATGCGGCGAAATTCGGCGACGCCATCTTCATCGGCACGCCTTGGAGTGCAACCGAAGCGATGCTCAAAGACCTTTCCAAATACCTTGCGGGCAAAATCATCATCGATTGCACCAACGCACTCGCCGCTGATTTTCTTTCGCTCTCAATTCCGCCGAGCATCTCGGCAGGCGAACTCATTCAATCGTGGCTCCCTGAATCCAAAGTCGTGAAAGCCTATAACACCATCGGCGCAAAGGTCTTGCTTAATCCAAACTACGACGGCACGATTGCCACAGGATTTTACTGCGGCAACGATACAGGCGCGAAAAAAATCGTCGCCGAACTTATCACGCAAAGCGGATTCGAGCCCGTCGACTGCGGCGACCTCAAACAAGCCCGCAACCTTGAAGCCATGACGCTATTGTTTCTCAACCTTGCCTTCAAACAAGGTATGGGCGGACAAATTGCTTTCAAACTTCTAAAACGATAATCCCTCCCATGAAACCGCAACAAAATTACGCTGTGCTCTCTTGTCAAGAATGCTTGAACGGTGCAGGGCTTTCGTTCAAATTCTCAATGGCATTTCAGCCGATTGTCGATATTCAAAATCGTTGCGTGTTTGCCTACGAAGCCCTCGTGCGTGGCACGCAAGATGAACACGCCGCGTGGATTCTCTCGCAAGTCAACGAAAGCAATCGATATCGATTCGACCAAGCCATTCGCGTTAAAGCCATTGAACTGGCGTCTTCGCTTCACATCTCGACACGCCTGAGCATTAACTTTTTGCCGAACGCCGTCTATCGTCCCGAAACCTGTATTCGCGCTACGCTTGAAGCGGCAAAGACCTATCACTTTCCGATTGAGCAACTGATTTTTGAAATCACCGAAGGCGAAAACATTGAAGACAAAGCGCACTTAGTTAGCATCATTCAAGAATACAAACGGCAAGGCTTCAAAACGGCGATTGACGATTTCGGCGCAGGCTATTCGGGGTTGAATTTGCTTGCAGAATTTCAGCCCGACCTCATCAAACTCGACCTTGCGCTCGTGAGAAACATTCATCAAGACAAAGTCAAACAAGCGATTCTGCACGGCATTATGATTGTCTGCCAAGAAGTTGGCATTGATATTATTGCCGAAGGCATTGAAACCAAAGAAGAACTTGATTTCTTTGCTCAATCAGGGATTCGTTATGTGCAGGGCTTTTATTTTGCGAAGCCTGAATTTGAAAAGTTGCCTGTGCCACGCTTTGCTTTCTAATTGGGGGAAAAGACACTTGTGGGCTACGGCGATTGCCTCTTATTGGAAGCCGTGATAAAGGTGGCGCACTTGTCTTTAAGTTGTCTGGAAATTTCTTCGTTTTCTGCTTTTCCGCGTAGGGTGTCTTCGTTCCAACCAAGCAAGTTTGAATGACCGTCGCAAGGATGATTGTCTGTCTCAATATGTAACCGAATGTTATGTTGTGAGAGACAGTCGGAATTAAAATCAAAGCGTCCCATCAACCTGAACCGTTGAGATTCTCTGTTTGCTTGCGATGCACTTTCATTTTCCCTTTCTTGAGCCTTATCCACCACGCACCTTTGTCCAATGTCCCAAACT
>CALGMC010000186.1 GCA_937959145.1 uncultured Chlorobiales bacterium | reverse complement strand
GCACTGCAAAGCGTTGGGCTTGGCGACCGTGTTCATCATAAGCCAAACGAACTTTCAGGCGGACAGCGACAGCGCGTCGCGATTGCTCGTGCCCTCGTCAATAATCCCTCTATTATTCTTGCCGACGAGCCAACGGGAAATCTGGACACGAAAACCAGCGTGGAGATTATGAACATCTTTGAAACGCTTTACGAACAAGGCAATACAATTATCGTGGTTACTCACGAAGAAGATATTGCACGGCACGCGCGGCGTATTGTGCGCTTGCGCGATGGGCTCATTGAAAGCGACCGGCTCATTTCCGAAATGGAATTCGCCAAAGCGTAACACGTGAGAACAGATAAACTCGCATACCTTTGGCTTCAAGAAATTCCCGAGGGATTTTTCTCGCTGATTGGGCGCAATAAGTCCGACAAGAATCGCTACCAGTTTCAATCCGTTGAACTCAAAGAAGCTTCGTTTCGCATTGACGGCGTTTTTGTGCCACAAACAGACGACCTCACTTACTTTGTTGAAGTTCAATTTCAGCGCGATAGTGCTTTTTATGCGCGATTCTTTGCGCAAATTTTTCTTTATTTGAAACAGTTTGGCGCGTGCCGATGGCGTGGCGTTGTGATCTATCCTGATAGAAACATGGAACAGACAAGCCTTGTTGGATATGAAGAGATGCTTCAGACTGGCTTAGTTCAGCGCGTTTATTTAGATGAACTGCCAAGCCTGAAACAGTTGGACGCCGAAGTTGGTATCTTCAAGTTGATTGTAGAGCCTGAAACGACTGCAATCAAAGAGGCAAAAAGTTTGGTCGAGCGTGCGCCTGAACATTTGGATTTTGTTGAGCGAGTCATCTTCTACAAATTCAAAAACTTATCACGAAAGGAGATTTTGAAAATGCTAAGCATTAGGGAAGAATTCGAGGAGGAATTAAAAAAAACACGCGCCTATCAAGAAATTTTGCAAGAAGGTCGGCAAGAAGGAAAACTGAGAGCAGTTGCTTTCCTTCGCGAGTTGGGTGTATCTGATGAAGTAATTGCCGAGCGATTAGAGTTGCCGCTTGATGAAGTGAAGAAAGTCCAATCCAAATAACGAACCATGCGCCAATGGTTTTACGAATTTGCTGAAAGTTGCCGCATTGCCTACGCGCAAATCATGGCAAACAAGGTCCGTTCTTTTCTGACGGCTCTTGGCGTGATTATTGGCATTCTTGCCGTTACCCTTATGGGCACAGCCATCAACGGAATCGATAGAGGATTCGAAAACAGCCTCTCAATGATTGGCTACGACGTGCTTTACGTTCAAAAATGGCCTTGGGCAGACAACAGCAACTCGTGGTGGATTTACCGCAATCGCCGCCCTATCAAAACAGAATATGCTGATGAAATTAATCGCATCATTGAGGCTTCACCTCGCACTGAACTTGTTACTGCTGTGCCACAAGGCGTCAAATTTGCCGCCGTTAAACGCAACGATAGGCAAATCAATACGGTCTTTCTAATGGGCACAACAGAAGAGTATCCGCGTATTTCAAGCGTCGATATCAAAGAAGGTCGCTTCTTTAACGGCGTCGAGGAACGCGGCGCAAGGCAAGTTTGCGTGATTGGATACGACATCGCTGAAGGTTTATTCCCTAACGAAAGTCCTATTGGCAAAATCATTCAAATCGCCAATTTTCAATGCGTTGTCCTCGGTGTGATTGAAAAGCAAGGTAAGTTTTTAGGCTTGTTCAGTTTCGATTCGCAAGTGATTATGCCCTTGGGAACACTAAAAAAACACTTTGGGGCTTCGCGCGACGACCGCGTGGTGGTCAAAGTCAAAGACAAAACCCGAATCGCAGAAGCCAAAGATGAACTCATAGGCATTATGCGCCGCGTGCGAGGGCTTAAGCCAGAAGTCAAAGATGATTTTTCAATCAACGAACAAGAAGCATTCAAGAGCACGTTAGACCCCATCAAGAACGGCATTGCATTGGCAGGGCTGTTCATCACAGGGCTTTCGCTTTTTGTTGGCGCAATCGGAATTATGAATATTACTTTCGTGAGCGTCAAAGAGCGCACCAGAGAAATCGGCACGCGCAAAGCACTTGGTGCAAAGCGTCGCACGATTCTCATGCAGTTCTTGGTCGAAGCCGTTGCAATTTGCATCGTGGGCGGCGTGATTGGGCTTGTGCTTGCCTTCGCATTGAGTTTAGCCATGCAAGCGGCGAATTTTCCCGCAGAGTTTTCGCTCTCGCTCGTGCTGGGCGCAATGTTGGCGTCCATACTCACTGGTGTGATTTCAGGCTTTGCGCCCGCCTATTCGGCTTCAAAGTTAGACCCCGTCGTCGCACTGCGCTATGAATAACTAATCCGCTCTAACGATGGAATACAAGGAAATTGTGTCAATGGCATTTGCATCACTGCAAAGCAACAAATTGCGTTCAGGACTGACCATGCTCGGCATTACCGTCGGCGTCTTTTCCATCATTGGCGTTATGACCATTCTCGGCGCACTGCAAACCACGATTGAAAAAGGACTCTCCGAACTCGGCACGAACACGTTTCAAATTCAGAAATATCCTGCAACGCTCTTCGGCGGCGGCGGCATAGATAGAACCAAATACAACAACCGCCGCGACATCACCTACGACGAAGCACAACAGTTCAAACGCTTGATGGGTAACGATGCGAAAATTGGACTTGAACTCTCAACAGGCGCAAAGCAAGCCGTCTATCAAGGCAAAAAAACAAATCCTAACCTTCGCTTAGCAGGCGGCGACGCCAACTACATCACCAACAACAGCTACACCCTCGCCTACGGCAGAAACATCAGCGATGAAGACGTGCTCTATGCGCGTAGCGTAATTGTGATTGGCGACGGCATTCAAAAACTGCTCTTCGAGTCGGAAAATCCTATCGGCAGAGAACTGAAATTCGACGGAAGAAACTACACCATCATCGGCGTCTTGGAACTCAAAGGCAGTGCATTTGGACAGGGGCAAGATAACTTCGCACTGATTCCCATCTCACGATTTCTCATTAACTACGGGCGCGCACAGCGTAGCATCAATATCACCGTTCAAGCCCCATCGCAAGAAACCTATCAAAGCACCATGGATAAATCGATTGGCGCAATGCGAATCGCTCGTAAATTGAAAGCTGAAGATTTGAACGATTTTGAAATCTACGCCAATGATTCGCTCGTCAAGCAATTTCAAGATTTTGCGGGCGTCATTCGAGTTGGTGCATTCGTCATTAGCTTCATCTCGCTTCTCACTGCTGGCGTTGGCATTATGAACATTATGCTCGTGAGCGTTACAGAACGCACAAAAGAAATCGGCATACGCAAATCTATCGGCGCGAAAAAAGCCAACATCTTAACACAATTTTTAATTGAAGCAACCGTGCTTTCAGTGTCGGGCGGATTGCTTGGAATTTTAGTTGGGGTGGTGCTTGGAAATGTGGTTGCCGCTTCAATGAACGCGCCGTTTGTCTTTCCGCTTGATTGGGCGGCGATTGGCTTGCTGGTTTGCTCTGCAATCGGCGTTGGCTTTGGTTTTTATCCTGCCTACAAAGCCGCTTCGTTAGACCCTATCGAAGCCTTACGGTTTGAATAATCAAAATCTCGCACGAAGTCCTAACCCAAACACGCTTGGAGAATTGGTGTTGAATCGGTCGTTGCCGGTTCCGACGCTTTCAACGCCATCGCGATACAAGTTTGCAAAGCGCGCCGCAAGTTCGACTTGCTTGAAAAGTTGATAACGCAAGTTAAGCAAGAGCCGCCTCCCTGTGCCAAAGTGCGCGTAAATGGTGGCTAAGAGCGGCAGGTCGTATTCGTAAGCGTAAATGGCGGCGTCGAAGGCATCAACTTGAAAAACAGCAACACGCGCATCAAGCGAAAGCCGATTTTGAAGTGCGTCGATATTCGCCTCTTGATAAATCAGCCAGCCGTTAAACGCTTCTTTCCCACTCACGAAGGTTTTTTCCACTTGTTTGTATTCCAAGCGCGTGCGCAGGCGCAGTTGCGATGAGACTTGATAAACGAAATCCGTCCGCACCCGTGAAAGCGCGACAGGCACGGCGATTCGATATTCGCGATTGAAATTATCAATTTGCGTAAGTGCGTCTTCGGTGTATTTGCGTTGCACAAGCGGCTCAATGAGCAAATTGCGCGTAGGTTTGTAAGAGAGTTGAAAAAGCAAATCGTCGCCCGACCACGCAAGCACCGTGCTGGCGTTGATAAAAGGAATGCGAAACACATCGTAATAGCCACGCACCGAAACTTCCTCGTTCAATTTCATTTGCACGCCGAAATAAATCCCTTCCTCGTTTCGCGCTTGTGAGCCGCGTTCCGCAAAGGCATTCGCATAAGGCGAATAAAAGGCTTGTGAATACTTGCGTGCAAGGAGAATCGTTTTTAATCGCTTTTGAAATTTTCCTTCTAATCCAACAACGAGCGAGTTAGCATCTTGTTGGAGTGAGCGTGCCACTTCGCCGAAAAGCGTGAAGTTGTAAAGTGAAAAATCCCAATTCGTAGAGGCGACGGTAATGCGTGAGCCATTGAAGCGAAAAGCATTGGCAATCGTTGGCGCAGGTTGAAAGGGTAATGAAAATTCGGACTCGTAGAGCGTTGCGCCGAATTTGAAAAAGGTTTGCGCCGTTCCAAACGCATAACTTGCATGCCCGCCGACGGTCGTTTGA
>CALGMC010000185.1 GCA_937959145.1 uncultured Chlorobiales bacterium | reverse complement strand
GATTGAAATGAACAAGTGCAGTGATGCATGAATGGTTTTAGATGATTGCCGTGCGTTTCGAGGCGACTTTAGCCGCATCGGAAATGAGCACGCCTTTTTTGATGCAAAGTTTCTCTAAGAGTTCAAAGAATTGCGCTTCTTCGCTTTTTTTCACAACGGCATGTTCGTGTGCTTCGGTGAGCGTCATCGGATAGCCTTTGCCTTTCTCCAAATCGTCCATCATCACGGCATGCATAAAATCTACCCAACCTTTTTCGTAGCACCACGCAGGAAATTCAATGCGCGCAATTTCTTTGCCTGTGTGAAGATAGAAAAAATATACCTTATCGGGATTGGGATAATGCTTCTCGACAATGTCGGAACGGCTTTGAAACACCGCCGAGCGTTCGCCTTTTTGAAGAAAGGCTTGAAAAATCTCTAAGTCGGTGAGCATTTCGGGGTGGATGTTTGCCTGCTCTAACTTCTCCGCCGCTAAGTGCTCGAGGGCTTTGGCGACGCTACGGGTTTCAGGAAAACTTTTGTAAGCCAATACAGGAATTTCCTCTTGGCGAAACTGTCCTAACTTCTCGATAAACTCTTTGCGCAAGACTTCGGCATTTTTGAGCGTCCAACAAATGAGCGTGCCATCAGCAACCGCCAGAATCGGGCGACCTTGCACGCGCTTGCTCTTCGCCACATGTAGCAACGCCGAAAGTTCTTTCGTTTGCCGAAGCGCGTTGACTTGGTCAATGGCAATCCGCTCTTTGCTCGTTTCGCTTCCTTTGTCTTCGCTTTCTTTTGGCTTTGAATCCTTGAAATACGCTTTGAAAAATTCGTCGGCGTCGTAGAGTTTGGAGTATGTCGTTAGAAGTGGCGGCTCATTGGTGCCGATGTGAAAACAAATTTGACTGAAATTGAGCAAGCAGAAATTGAGCAAGCGGTCGGGATAAATTTGCGAGCCATCGGCGGAGCAAATCGTGAAAATGGCTTCGCGCTTTGGGCACGGCACACGCCTCGAAGGCGATTCAATCAGGCGCGGCGCAATCGTGCTCTCCAACGATTCAGGAAACTTGCGCCACGCTTTCACGAAGTCGGAACTTCCCTCGAACACTTCTTCCAAAACGCTTTTGAGTTGCGTTAGATTTTTTTGTTCGGTTACAACCTTTTCCGAAAACTCTTCAAGCCGTCGATAAATTGCTTGCAGTTGGAGCATGGCGAAGTTTTATTTGAGTTCAGACATCAATGCGAAGGCTTCTTGTTTGCGCACCTCGTCGCCAAATTCCGTTGGCTCGAGTTGTGAAATGGCGGCGAGTTCTTTTTTGGCTTCGTCGAGTTGCTTTTTCTTTATGAGCGCGCGAGCATAGTCGAGGTGAAACATGATGTAGCCTTTTCGCAGTTCGGTGGCTCTTTTGAGATTGAGCACGGCGTCGTCGAGATTTCCCCAATCGAGCCCCAGCGGTTTGCGAATGACTTTGGGCTGTTCAATAAGTTTCAGGTGCGTTCTGCCCAAGATGTAGTGTGCAGAGGCAAGCGTTTGCTCGCCGTCGTTTTGAAGTTTGATAGCCTTCTCGGCGTCGTCGCGTGTGGCTTTCACCATATCGGCAACCGACAGCACGCCCTTGAAAAGCGCGACTTTTCCGCGAGCGGCGGCGCGACGCACATACCCCAGCGCACGTCCCGAGTTGAGCGCGACGGCTTCTTCGGCTAATTCCAACGCTCGCAAATAAATTTTCTCTCGCTCGCTTTCTTTTTGTTCATCGCCAAATAGCACCAACACGCGCGAATAGCGACACAGCACTTCATAATCTTTCGGCGCAAGTTTGTAGGCTTCTTCAATCGTTTGCTTCGCTTCGGAAAGATTGCGTGCCGAGAGCAATGCGTCAGTTTTTTCGCAAAGGGCTTTGGCATCTTGTCCGAACACGCATAACGGGAGCAGAGCGAATAACAACGCCAGCATAGGTTTCATCGTGAGTTTTGTTTGAGGTTTGCTAATTTGGCTAACTGACTTGCAATTTACGGAAACCTAACCACATTCATAATTCAATGGCACGCTACGCGCTTTTGCTTTTTCTTTTGTTCTCTTCATCGCTTCTCTTTGCACAGCGCGAGCAACTTGGGTTTCGCATTGAGCAGTTCGGCACAGCGCGTTTTTCAAACCCATCGTCGCCGCTCCTCTCTCAACAGGCGGAATTGGGCGCACAGCAGGCGCATCTCAACTTCAACTTCCGCACGATTCTTGGCGAAGAAGGCGAAACAGTTCTTTACAACGGGTTTCAATACCGATTTCTTCGAAGCACATTTAGTCAGGTCGTTTTTCCGTTGCCTGCATCGGGGCTTTATCCTTATCCCTCAACTCGCGACTATCATTTCTTGTTTTATGACTTCCTTGTGCTTCATTCGCTTTCAGACGCCTATACGCTTGTGGCGACGCTTCGCCCGGGCATTTTTTCCGACTTCAAAAACATTTCGCGCGACCACTTCCGCCTTGAAGGCGCATTTTTCATCGATAGGCAAATGAGCGAATCGCTCACGCTTGGGCTTGGCATTGCACGCTCGAGCAACTTTGGGCGCGTCTTGCTCCTGCCGATTGTGCACGTGCTTTATTTCGGCGGCTCAACCTTTATGCTCGACATCTTGCTTCCCTCTCGCGCTGAACTGTGGTTCTATCCGACAAAGTCGCTCGAAGCAGGCGTGAATATTTCGCTTTCGGGCAGTCAATATGCGATTGGCGAAGCAAATCCGCTCTCAGCAAATCAATTCGGCTTTGCGAATGCGACCGTTAGTCCGATTGTTCGATACAATGTTTTTTCAAAACTTTATCTTTCCGCCGAACTTGGCTACACGTTTGTGCGCCGCGTTGAACTTGTCAATAATCGGCTCGAGGGCGAAGCGCGTTTTGTTCAGCAGTTTAATCCGAACAACATTTGGCTCTTGCGCTTCGGCGCGCAAGTGATGTATTGACCATGAGCATTGCGTTTTTTCCGAACATTTTTCAAAACATTAAACCGAAGTAAAAATGAACACACCGAAAGAACTTTCTGACGCGCTCGTGCGCATTGAAGGCTTAACGCGCAAGCCGATTGGCATTAAATTCATCAAGCATGTGAGCGAGATTCCCGCAGGGATTAAGAAATTCGGCGAGAGCGCGAACGGCGTTGCCAAATCAATGCTTTGCGCGATGTGGGGCGATGCGTTTAACGGCGCAGGTCCGTTTTACACCGTCAAGAAAGACCACATCTGTGGCGGCGGCGCGATTGCCGCTGGCTTCGGCTCAACGATGCCCGTCGAGCAAGCCGCAAAATTTATGATTGGTGAGAAACTCGTCTACGGCACGCTCGACGGACTCAAAAAAGCAATGGCGTCTACACTGCCTTTTGAAGAGGGCGAATTTGAGGCACAGGTTATCTCTCCGCTCGAGGCACTCACGCCCGATTTCCTTCCCGATTTGGTGTTCATCGTTTGCAAGCCATTTCAAGGTCAGCACATTCTTCGCGCTTACGGCTTCGATAGCGGCGAAATTGTGCATGGCATTGCAGGCACATCAACTTGCGAAATGGTCTCGAGCTATGTGATGCACACAGGCAAGCCAACTTTCACGCTTGGCGATTTAGGAGGAAACACAGGCATGAACATTAAGGAAGATGAAGTCTTGCTTGCGTTTCCTTACGAGCACTTGAAAACTGCCGTCAAAAATTTAGAGCGAATTTGCCGCGATTCTACAATGTATAAACATAACCTTTATCACGAACTTCCAATCACAACTTAACGCCATGACCGATTTCCGTTCGGCACTCTTTACGCTGGCACTTCTTGGGCTAATTGTTTTCACAAACGCATGCACCTCAACGACGACGTCGCTTCGCTTTGCGCCGACGCCAATGTCCAAAGATGACATCAAAGCCCTTGAATCCGACGCCGAACGCGAACCCGACGACGATGTGGTGGTAGATTTACTTCCGCCACCGAAACAACTTCCTCCAAATGCGCGCGAGCGGTTGGAAAACGAAATGGATAAATACTTAGGCGTGCGCTATCGCTACGGCGGAACAGGTGTTGCAGGCATGGATTGCTCAGGCTTTGTGAGCCGTGTTTTCGCTGACGCGCTCGATATTAAACTGCCGCGTTCATCGGCGGCACAAGCCAAAGTCGGGGCGGCAGTGAGCAAAGCAAATTTGCAGTTCGGCGATTTGGTATTTTTCAAAATTCGGCGGAATCGAATTTCGCACGTGGGCATTTATGTTGGCGATGGGAATTTCGTCCATGCCTCAACAAAACTTGGCGTGATTGTTAGCAGTTTAAGCGAGCCGTATTACAAGCGCACTTACGCCACTGCTCGCCGCATTGGGAAAATTTGAACGGTTGCTCGATTAGCGTTTGCGCTTCAAAGTTTGCCACTCTTGTTCGGAAAGAAATACTTTGCCTGAACGCTTCGGCGATTTCTTTTTGAGCTCATCGATGCGTTCCTTCGTGTCGGGGTGTGTTGAAAGAAATGCAGGAAGTTTCGCCTCGCCGTGCGACTCATTGAGTTTTTCAAATAGCGCAATCATTCCGTAAGTCGATGCGCCTGTGTTTGCAAGGGCATTGAAGCCGAAGGTGTCGGCGGCGGTTTCTTCGCCTCGGTCGTAAGCAAGGTTGAGCAAGGCACGGCTGTTATCGAGCAAAATTGCCGTCATTCCGCCTGCGTCGCCAAAGAGCATCGCAAAAGTGAGCGCAACCAGCGAACTGCGAATTATCCGCTTGAAGCCATGCTGCAAATACACATGCCCGCTTTCGTGCCCGAGCAATCCGAAAAATTCATCTTGATGTTCCATTAAATCCAAAATCCCACGATAGACGACAATGTAGCCGCCCGGCAACGCAAACGCATTTTTGATGGAATCTTCAACAATGACAATCTGAAACTTGTAAGGTCTGCCGTTGGAAAACGACTCGACGATGGTCGCGCATTTTTTCAAGACCGCTACGGTTGCGGAGTCTTTATTGACCGTTGCTTGTGAAGTTACTTGTTGGAAAACAGCCTTGCCAAATTCGGCTTCCGTTTCAACGGGAATGAGTTTTGCAATCGCGCCTGAAAGTGCATCAGCACCGACTGTGAAGAAGAGAATCACGACGAGCACTGCGCCGATAAGCCCAACGACAATCCACGACGAGACGGAAAGCAACGGCTTACGATTTTTATCGAACTTATCGGCTCGAATCGTTTGCCATGCTTCAAGGCTTTCAATCGTGATAAAGGCTTTGAGCGAAGCGCGCTCGACTTCCAATTTCACATAGCCGCTTTCGCTTGCTTCGACGACGCGAAATTCATCTTTCGTGAAGAAAAAATCCTTGCCGTTTTTAAGCACCGAGACGCCGTAAGGGTTGATGATGAGTTGAACGGCGCACGATTCCGTTGCATCTGACCAAATCCCTTCGCCTTGCCAAGTGTTCATCGGGCTGTTTCAGGACTTTGGATTGAGAATGTCAATCACTTCGTTTTGCTTTGTGCGTATTTTTTCTGCAATGTCTGCCTGTGCAATGATGCGGAACTTTTTCGTTGCTCTTTCAAATTCCGCTACAAACGCTTTTGTAAATGCCGACTCGCCGCTCTCACTGAACGGCACGAATGTTTTTCGTTTTTCGCGATAGAGTTGCAACTCGGAAAAATCTTCATAATCAAAAATTGACTTTGCAGGCGGCGCATCGACAACGACTTCATAGCCTTTGAGGTTTAATCGGAATTTGCGATTGAGGTAGTGGCAGAGCGCAAGTTCTTTTTCTTTTCGGCGTTGAGCGTTGGTAGCGAGTTCAACTTGCCACGATTCATTCGGGTCTGTGGGCAAAGTAAGGGCGCGCTTGTAGGGACGACGCTCCAAAATCGCAAGGAGCAACTCCGCCGAAGCAAAAAGCGGCTTTGGAAGTGCATCGAGCAGGTCGTCCAAAATTCGCTCGTCAGTGTTGTGATAAAAAACGGCTTGCACATCGCTTCTGGAAAGTTGCGCTTCGTCTAAGGCATCTTGAATAAAGCGTTTGAGCATCGCAGAAAGCGTGCGAACCGTGTGGTGCCAATAGACATTGCGCATCATCGCATATTTGGCAAACATCAAACTTTCAAACGGCGCAATGCCTTTGCTCGTAATAGCAAACCGTTTTCGCTTGGAATCAGGCACAAAAGATTCAATCAAACGCTCGATATCGATGTTGCCGTAAGGCACAGAACAGTGATGAGCATCGCGCATGAGGTAATCCATTTTGTCGGGGTCGAGCGTGCCGCTAATGAGTTTCGAGAAGGTCATTTTCTTCTTTCCTGTTACCATTGTTGCGACTTCTGTCGGGTCTAATTTCCACTCTTGCTCTAAAATTTCCGCCAAACTTCCGAAGCCTTCGCGGGTCTCGAATAGCCTTTCGTTTGTCAGGTCTTGATGGTCTTTGAAGACGATTTCGTTTTTGCTTGTGATGGCGATGTTTTCAACGAGGTGCGCGTGCGGGTAGTGCCCAATATCGTGCAAGAGGCTCGAGGCTAAAATGAGTTTGCAACTCTGTTCATCAAACGAAAACGATTTGCTTTGAAGCGACTTGGTGAGCGGATTGGTTAAGAGCCGTTGTAAAATCAATTTCGTGAGGTGATAAACGCCGATGCTGTGCTCGAAGCGCGTATGCGTTGCGCCGGGAAAAACATAGTGCGCAAACGAGAGTTGCTTAATGCCTTTCAGACGCAGGAATGTGGGGTGAGAGATGGTTCGTTTGAGTGCACGGTCGAGCGGAATATGCCCCCAAACCGGAACGCGAATAAATCCGCCGTCAGCGCGAAAGAGAAATTCAGGGAAGGACATTTATCCGATTGCTTCAATTCTATCAAGAAAGATGTTAATAAGCTTGTGCGTCCTGTTCAAGTTGACTACTTCTTGCCACACCTTTGAAATACGCTCATGAAAATTTTTCATCCTCAAGTTGCCAAATCGGATATGTATTACCTTTGGCGGCGGCGTCGAAACCATAACATGGTTTGAAAAGTCAGCATCTTTCGTAACAATTGTTAGATTCTCTGTTTTTGCATCGTTCCATACTTGCTCATCTTTCCAATTTTCACCAACATCTCGTAGATGCAAAAACTCAGGGCTGTTCCAAATAGAAAAGTAGTAGGGCAGGTTCACATCGATTAGAAAGCGATTCGCTTTATCCATGTTGAATTACAAAGGCGTTTTTCATCAACTCTGCCGTGAATCTCAAACACGCTGAAATATCCTCACGAGTGAGCGAGGGATATTGACGCAAAATTTCATCGATGCTTTCGCCTGCACTTAAAAACTCCATAACCGTTTGAACAGTGATACGCGTGCCGCGAATTGTTGGTTTTCCGTTACAAATCTCGCTGTCTATTGTGATGTTGTCGAACTGTGTGAGCATTTTTTGATAGTCAAACTATTCTTCAAATCTTGCGTCAATATACGCCGTCTCGGTTGCTTCATCAATCGTGATGTAAAGCGTATTCGGGTGGCAGCAGACGAAACAATCTTCGGTGTAAGTTTGATGCAAGCCGCCTTCGGTGTCGACGACTGTCTCGTTCCATTCTCCGCAAACCGCACACGTGAAACCTGCTTCTATCAACATTTTTCAGCCGTTTAGTTGGCAAAGATAATTGGAAAAATCTGTAAGTTTCGCACGAATCACTTTGTAGAACCTTTTCTTCTGTTGTAACGAATGTCCACAAAACTCTTCTCCGAATTTCCGCCGCTCAAAAAAAGCGATTGGCTTGCTGAAATTACTCGCGACCTTAAAGGCAAATCGTTTGACGAGACGCTCGTTTGGCACACGCTCGAGGGCATTGATGTTCAGCCAATTTATACCGACGAAGATGTTACGCCGTTTGCAATTCCTTTCAAGCCAACTGGCGAGTGGCTGATTCGCGAAGAAATTCTCGAACAAGATGTTTCACAGGCAAATGCGCGTGCGCTCGATGTGCTCAATCGTGGCGCGATGGCGTTGGCGTTTTTTGCCGAACCGAAAAGCGATGCCGAAATGCGCACCTTGCTCAACGGCATTTGGCTTGAAGCGGCACCTGTGCATTTTTACAGTTGCACGAACCCCGAGCAAGTGCTCACACTTTTTTTGAATGAAGTTCGCGCACGCACGCTCGACGCCAAGTTCGTTCACGGCTCGCTCAATCTCGATGCGGTTTCAACTTTTGCGACAAAAGGCAAATGGGACACACACGCTTTTGAAACAGCACAAACCTTACTTCGCAAGGCGCAGGCGTTTCCGCACTTCAAGGTTCTAACGATTCGCGCTGATGTGTATCACAACGCGGGGAGTTCGCTCGTGCAAGAACTGGCTTTCGCCCTTGCTTCAAGTGTGGAATATCTGGACGCGCTTACCGAACAAGGCTTCACGGCTGACGATGTTCTCAGCCATCTTGAAATTTCGTTTGCCGTGAGTTCAAGTTACTTTCTTGAAATTGCCAAATTTCGCGCGGCGCGTTGGCTTTTTCATCAACTTGCCACGGCTTATGGCGCAACAGCAACGCCAACCATTCACGCTTCAAGCGCAAAGTGGAACACAACGATTTATGACGCTCATAACAACCTTCTGCGAGGCACGGTCGAAGCCATGGCGGCGGCAACTGGCGGTGCTGATTCCATTACCATTGCCCGCTTTGACGAACTTTATGCGAAACCTAATGAATTCTCTGCACACCTTTCGCGCAACACAAGTCTGATTTTGCGCGATGAATCGCACCTCGATAAAGTTCTCGATGCTTCAAAAGGCTCTCACTTTTTGGAATCGCTGACGAGTTCTATCGGCAACGAAGCGTGGAAACTTTTCCAACAGATTGAAGCGCAAGGCGGCATGCTTCGCGCGTTGCGTTCGGGCTTTGTGCAATCCGAAATTCGCCGAGTGCGCCAAGCCCGCGAGAAACTGATTGCGGAAAAGAAATTGAACTTCATCGGCGTAACGAAATCCCCAAATGCAAAAGAGAAGATGAATGATAAAATTGAAATTCCGCTTGAACCTGCACCGCCTATTAGCGATGCTGAAATCGAGATTCTTATGCCGTTCCGCGCCACCGAATCCATTGAGTTAGAACGGCTCAAAAGCGAGTAAACTTGTTCCGATAACTTTAACCTGACGAAAAACGATGCGACCCGATTTCTCAAAACTCACTCTCACGAAGCCTCATGTAACCGAGCGAGAATCAGATGCCGTGTGGCTCACGCCCGAAGGTATTGCGGTTAAATCGCACTACTCTGCAAAAGATTTGGAAGGGCTCGAACACCTTCACTATGTTGCGGGTTTGCCGCCGTATTTGCGCGGACCGTATTCGACAATGTATGTGATTCGTCCTTGGACGATTCGTCAATATGCAGGCTTTTCAACAGCAGAAGCTTCAAATGCTTTTTATCGGCGCAACCTTGCCGCAGGACAAATGGGGCTTTCCGTTGCGTTTGATTTAGCCACACACCGCGGTTACGATAGCGACAACGAGCGCGTTTTCGGCGATGTCGGCAAAGCCGGCGTTGCGATTGATACCGTCGAGGATATGAAAATTCTCTTCGACCAAATTCCGCTCGACAAAATGTCGGTCTCAATGACTATGAACGGTGCGGTGATTCCCGTGATGGCATTCTACATCGTTGCCGCCGAAGAGCAAGGCGTCAAACACGCCGACCTTTCAGGCACAATTCAGAATGATATTCTCAAAGAGTTCATGGTGCGCAACACTTACATTTATCCGCCCGAACCCTCAATGCGCATCATTGCCGATATTTTCAAATACACTGCCAAAGAAATGCCGAAGTTCAATTCCATCAGCATTTCGGGCTACCACATGCAAGAAGCCGGCGCAACCGCCGATTTGGAACTGGCTTACACGCTCGCTGACGGCTTGGAATACCTACGCACAGGCGTCAATAGCGGATTAGACATTGACGACTTTGCGCCGCGCCTCTCGTTCTTTTGGGCAATCGGCATGAATTACTTTATGGAAATCGCGAAAATGCGCGCAGGCAGGCTTTTGTGGTCAAAAATTGTTAATCAATTTCACCCGAAAAATCCAAAGTCGCTTGCGCTTCGCACGCATTGCCAAACCAGCGGCTATAGCCTGACCGAGCAAGACCCGTTCAACAATGTGATTCGCACTTGCATTGAAGCCATGGCGGCGGCACTTGGACACACGCAGTCGCTTCATACCAATTCGCTCGATGAAGCCATCGCACTGCCGACCGATTTTTCGGCACGGATTGCGCGCAACACGCAACTGCTTTTGCAAGATGAAACCGACATTTGCCGCACGGTCGACCCGTGGGGCGGTTCGTTTTATGTTGAGCGGCTTACGCATGAACTTGCTCAAAAGGCATGGAAACTTATTCAGGAAGTTGAATCGCTTGGTGGCATGGCAAAAGCCATTGAAGCAGGCTTGCCGAAACTACGCATCGAAGAAGCCGCCGCTCGCAAACAAGCGCGCATCGATTCGGGAAAAGACATCATCGTTGGTGTGAATCGTTATCGGCTCGATAAGGAAGTTCCGATTGAAATTTTGGAAGTCGATAACACAGCGGTGCGCGAAGCGCAAATTGCTCGTCTGAAAAAAATCAAAGCCGAGCGCGATTCCGCCGCCGTTGAAGCCGCACTGAACGCCATCACACATGCCGCCGAAACCAAACAAGGCAACTTACTTGAACTTGCCTGCCAAGCCGCGCGTGTGCGCGCCACCTTAGGCGAAATTTCTTACGCGATGGAAAAGGTCTTCGGTCGCTATCAAGCCCGCATCAAAACGATTTCGGGCGTTTATTCAGCGGAAATTTCACAAGACGAAAACTTCCTCAAAGCCAAACAAATGGCAGATGAATTTGCCGAGCTCGAAGGACGGCGTCCGCGTATTCTGATTGCGAAAATGGGACAAGACGGGCACGACCGCGGCGCAAAAGTTATCGCCACAAGTTTTGCCGATTTAGGCTTCGACGTCGATGTCGGCTCGCTCTTTCAAACGCCGAAAGAAGTTGCCAAACAAGCCGTTGAAAACGATGTGCACATTGTGGGCGCGTCAAGTTTAGCGGCAGGACACAAAACGCTCATTCCGCAACTCATCGAAGAACTTGCGGCACTCGGACGCGAAGACATTTTAGTGATTGCAGGCGGCGTGATTCCGCATCAAGATTACGAGTTTCTTTACAGCAAAGGCGTTGCCGCCATCTTCGGACCGGGAACGGTGATTTCCATCGCCGCACAAAAAATCCTGAAAATTTTGATTGATTCGTTCAAAACGGAGGAAGCATGAGTGCTGTCGAAACTAAACATCTCTACACGGTGGAAGAGTATCTCGAGCTCGAGCGCGAATCGCACGAAAAGCGCGAGTTCTACAAAGGCGAACTCTTCGCCATGGCAGGCGGCTCGCCGAATCATACAACTATTTGTATGAATGTCTCTTCCGAGTTACACCAGAGACTTTCTCGCAAAGGATGTCGCGCTTTCAACAGCGAAATGAAAATCTTCATCAAACCGTTTGACCTTTACACCTACGCCGATGCTTGTGCACTTTGCGGCGAGCCGAACTTCTTCAAAGAAACCGACGCCATTATCGACAATCCCTCGCTCATTGTTGAAGTGCTCTCGGAGTCAACCGAAGTTTATGACCGTAGCAAAAAATTTCTCTTCTATCGCGCCTTGCCCTCGTTCAACGAGTATTTATTGATTTGCCAAGACCGACCCTTCGTGGAGTATTATGCCAAACTATCCGAACAAAAGTGGCTCTTGACCGAAGTTCAAGGTTTATCGGCAAAAGTCCGCCTCAAGCATCTCGGCATTACGCTTTCACTTCAAGCGATTTACGCCAACGTCAAATTTGCGCAGGAAGCCGTTTAGGCTACGCTTGTGATTTCGGCTCTTGAACTTCCGCAGGTTCTTTTGGGACAGTAGGCAGTTTCGGGAAGATGTTGTAGCACTCACGGCGAATGAGCTCTTGCTGTTGCTGAATTAGTTCACTATCGATTTTGAATTGTTGGAGCAGGAGCGAGAAAATCTGAATTGAGGTTTCCAATTTTTCGGTAACCACGGTGCTTGCGCCCGCATCGTAAAGTGCGGGAACTTCTTGCACGTTGCGCGTTCTGACAATCACGAATGCCTCGTTGTTGATTTCACGAATGGCGCGGATACATTGTGCCACAGCATCTCGGTCGGAAATGCCAATCACAACGGCTTCAGCCTTTTCAGCCCCGACTTTCATCAGTTTATTTTTCTCGGTGCAATCGCCAAGCACGATATTTTCCCCGGCTTTTGCCGCCGCTTCTACGACTTTTCGGTCGTTTTCTAAAATGGCGTAAGAAATGTTCGTGGCTTTGAGCACGGCGGCGATGTTGCGCCCATTTGTGCCGTATCCGATGACAATGACGTGCGGTTTTGTTGCCGAACTTTCTTCGTGCTTTGCGCGCACATTGTTTTTCGGCACAAGAAATGAAAATTGGAAGAAGCGATTGGTGAGCGGAATAAACTCGAGCGCAGGCGCAAGCCGAGCGACCATCCGCGGCGCAAGCGAAATAATCAGCGGCGTAATAATCATCGTGACCACAATGGTTGCTAGCACCGCTTGGAACATCGAGTCGCCAATCACATTGCTTTGTTTGCCTGTGTTGGCTAAAACGAACGAGAACTCCCCGATTTGCGCCAGCGTCAATCCTGCCATTAAACTTTCACGCATCGAGTAGCCCAAAAGCGAACTAATGACGGCAACTATCACGAACTTCAAGAGAATTACGCCAATCGCAATCAAGAGATAAATTGGCAGATACGCCCAGTTGAGGTTCAGGAGCAATCCGACAGAAACGAAGAAGAGGCTTGTAAGCGCGTCGCGCAGTGGTTCAACGCTGTGGGCGATTTTGTGGCTTTCATCAGTGCTTGCGATAATCATGCCCGCAATAAATCCGCCGAGTGCCAGCGAAAGTCCTGCAAGCGAAGTCAGATATGCTGAGCCAAAACAGAGCAAAATCGCGCCGAGTGCAAGAGCTTCTTTGGCGTGAATTTCCGAGAGAATGCGCACCAAGCGCGGCATAGCAAGTTGAAATCCAACAATTATGGCGGCGGAAAAGAGCACGAGCAAGCCTAAATCGCGTGCAATTTTCGCCAGCGAGCCGTCGGCTTCAGGATTCAAGAAGGTAACGGCTATCACCATTGGCACAATCGCTACATCTTGCAAAATCAAAATCCCAAGCGCAATTCTGCCATGCGGAAGCGAAAGTTCATCTCTATCCGCCAAGAGTTTCAAACAAATTGCGGTGCTACTTGCCGCAATCACAATCCCAAGAAACACGCTTTCGCGCCACGAGAGCACAATACCAAAAATTGGAAACAGGAACAGCAAAATCAGCGACGCCATGCCGATGGTCATCACCACTTGCACGGTGCCGCCAATGAGCACGATTTCTTTCAGGCGTTTTAATTCATCGACCGAAAATTCCAAGCCAATCGTGAAAAGCAAGAGCACCACGCCAAGTTCGGCGAGAATTTCAATCAGCGTTAAATCTTTGATGATTCCAAAGACCGACTGCCCAAGCAAAATGCCCGTGAAAATCAATCCGATTACCGACGGCAGTTTAACTTTTTGAAAAATCAAAATCACAACGATTGCCGCCGCAACAATCAGGGAAAGGTCGCCAAGAAAATCAAAATGGTGCATCGCTCTGCTTTGGGAATGAAAATTAGAACTGCAACTTAGAACTTCTGGGCTTGTTACAAACTGCTTTAATTTTTAACTTTATTTTCCTTTTTTCAATTTCAACATTTCACCTCATCATGAAAAAAATTTTCCTGCTCTTTGTGCTCGTGCTCTTTTCTTCCACCCTTTCGGCGCAATTTATTTCAAACGGCAAACAACTTGCAAGCGTTGGCATTGGGGGCAGTTCAGGGACGACGCTTATCGGCGGGATGTGGGAAATCGGCGTTGGCGATAAGGTCGGCATTGGGCAGTTCGGTGTCGGCGTCTTGGGTGGTTTGTATTTTACAAAAGGCGATAATGTGCTCGGCATCGGAGGACAAGGCAATTATCACTTCGACCTCAACGCGCCTCGCTGGGATTTATATGCTGGCTTGAACTTCATCGCTGTTTTAGCAGGCGGCGGCGGAAGCGATTTGGGCTTTCAATTCGGCGGACGCTACGCCGTTCAAAACAACATCTCCATTCTTGTCCAAATTGGCGGCGGCGGATTCTCAAACTTCTTTGCAGGCGTCAGTTTCGGACTTTAAGGGAAGTTCCTTCATTGAAACTTCATCATGAGCCTTCAAGAGTTACTCGCATCGCCAATTCTTCTCTACCAACTTTTCATCACGGCTTGCCTGTTCGTGCTGTTTGGGATTCTCTGCTTGAACTTGGTTGATGTAAAGCGGCTTTTGAACGGTGTGCCAAGCGTGTTTCCGTTTGTGTCTATTTTAGTTCCGGCTCGAAACGAAGCGCGCTCGATTGAAGCCTGTGTGCGCTCGCTCTGCACGCAATCTTATCCAAACTTTGAAGTCATCGTCTTGAACGACCACAGCACCGACGAAACGGGCGAAATCCTTTTGCGACTTCAATCGGAATTTGCAAGGCTTCGCGTGCTTTCAGGAAAAGATTTGCCACAAGGCTGGGTCGGCAAATGCTGGGCGTGCTTTCAACTGTCCGAACACGCGCAGGGCGAATTGCTCCTCTTCACCGACGCCGATACGATTCACTCCCCTGACGCGCTTCGCCGCGCCGTGCGCTCCATGGAAGAGACCCATGCCGATATGCTTTCGCTCGTGCCGTATCAAACGCTCGGCTCGTTTTGGGAAAATGTCATCGTGCCGCTCGTGCATTTCTTGATTATGTGCCTTCTTCCGATGCGCATGATTTGGCAAAGCAAACTTGAAGCATTTTCATTTGCAAATGGACAGTTCATTTTGTTCCGACGCGCGATGTATGAGCGCATTGGCGGACACGAAGCGGTGAAATCGAACATCGTCGAAGATGTGTGGTTCGTAAAAGCCACGAAACGCGCAGGCGGAAAGGTGATGGTCTTCAATGGCGTTGATGCGGTTCAGTGCCGAATGTATCACGGACTTCACGAAGCGTTCAGCGGGTTTTCAAAAAATCTTTTTGCGGGATTAGGCTACAATGCCATCGCGATGATTGCTATTTGCGGGATTATGTTTCTGTGGTTTGTAATGCCGATTTTCTTTGTGCTTTTCGCCGTGCTTTTCGGTGCAATTTCGCTCGAACTTTTTTGGCTTCCTTTGGTGCAGATGTTTTTAGCCGTGTTGATGCGCAGTTTGATTGCGATTAAATTTCGCTTAAACATGGCTTATTCATTTTTGCACATTCTCTCGATTGTGATGTTTATTGCGATTGCATTGAACTCAATGCGATGGATTTATTTTGGCGGCGGCGCGGCGTGGAAAGGTCGGCGATATAATTTCTCAAAACTCACATGACAACAGAACTGCTCTTAAAGTTTGAGTTTCATGCTTCACATTCGCTTTCAGTGCGCGAAGTGCCGCATTTGCATTTATGGCGAATGGAAGTTGTGCTCGTGGGCGAGCCGCGCGATGGCATGATTATCAATCTTCCCGAAGTGCGCACCGCCTTTGAAACCGTGATTGCGTCGCTCTCGCAAACGTATCTCAACGACAATCCTCTGCTCGATGCGTCAGCGAAAGCCACGCCGACCTGCGAAACGCTCGGTGCTTATTTTTTCCGAAACTTTGAGAGCATCTTAAAACGCCAATTCCTTCCGCGAAATCCAACCATTAAACTCAAAAGCGTGCAAGTCGCTATTTGTGAGCCTGATGGCTTCGAGTGGGGCGCAGCGAAGTTATCGACTGTGTGATTCAGGATTGAATTTATCGGGCAAACAAATTCTTGTAAATCTTTCCGCCCTTCATAATCACCAAAAAGTTTTCAGCGGGATTTGCAATCAGAGATAAATCTTGAAGCGGATTGCCGTTGACAAGCAAAACATCTGCAAGCGCACCTTCTTCTATCACCCCCAATTTGCCTTGATACGGACTGCGGTTGCCAGAGAGCGCAAGCAACTGCGCATTGTCGTGCGTAACCATTTTCAAAATTTCAGCAGGCGAAAACCACTCTTGCAATTTGAGAATGTATTGATTTTGTCCTTCGTTGAGTTCGGGCTCGAAGAGAAAATCCGTTCCCCAAGCGAGTTTGACTTTGTGCTTTTTTGCTAATGCCCAAACGCGCCGTTGTCCTTCAAGTATGGGCTTTCGTTTTTGGCGTCGTAAGGGATTCATGTCGGGAGTATCTTCAACGAGATTTTGCAGGCTAAGCCAAATGTTCTCTTTCGCCATTCGTTTGAGGGTTGCCTCGTCAAGCAGTTGACCGTGCTCAATGCACTTGACGCCTGCGTCGATGGCTCTATTGACAGCGCGAGGCGTATAGGCATGAACCGTGATATAAGTTCCCCAGTCTTCGGCGGCTTCGACGGCGGCTTTCATTTCGTCTAACGTGTATTGCGTAACATCGACGGGGTCATATGCAGATGACGTTCCGCCGCCCGCCATCAATTTGATGAACGCCGCACCGAATCGGAGGTTTTCTCTGACAGCGGTTAAGACTTCATCGCGTCCATCGGCGATGAAGGTTGCGCCGTAGAGTTCGGCTTTTGACGGCTTACCAAAAAAGCGACGGGAGCGTTCGTCGGGTGTTCGGTAGTCGCCGTGCCCTGCGGTCTGGCTGATGGTTGCGCCAGCAGGCCACACTCTCGGACCGACGATTTTTCCTTGGTCAATCGCCGCTTTCAACGGAAAAATTGGACCGCCGACATCGCGCACTGCTGTGAATCCGCGCAAAAGCATCTTTTGGCATTGAACTGCCGCCTTTGCCATAATGGCTTGCTCGCTTACATCGGGCGACATCATTTCTGCCATGCTGAGCGCGCCGAAAACAAGATGAACATGAACGTCAATCAATCCGGGCATTAAGGTTCTTCCTTCGCCGTCAATGACCGTAACACCGTCGCCGGGTTGAATCGGCGATGCACTCATCTGCGCAATGATGCCGTTTTCAATCAAAACATTCATCGGCTTTGTAACTGCTGTTGATTTGCCATCAAAGATGTAGACATTTTTGAAGAGCGTGCGCTCTTGCGCTTGAACAGAGACAGCGAGTGCCAAAAGAGCAAGCAACGTGAGGTGTTTGAGCATGTGTATTCAAGTTGGTTTTTTGAACGTGATTTTTACATGACTTTGTAGAGGTTTGCCATTTCAATGGCGGCGGTTGCGGCTTCCCAGCCTTTGTTGCCGGCTTTTGTGCCTGCGCGCTCGATGGCTTGTTCAATCGTATCGGTGGTGAGCACGCCGTAAGCCACAGGCACGCCTGAATCAAGCGCGGCTTGTGCAACGCCTTTCGTGGCTTCGGCGGCGATATGGTCGAAGTGCGAGGTTGCACCGCGAATCAAAACGCCAATTGCAATCACCGCATCAAACTGCTTGCTCGAGGCCACTTTCTTCACCACCATCGGCAACTCAAACGAACCGGGACAGCGATAGAGCGTAATGTCTTCTGCGCTTCCGTCGTGGCGAACAATGCAATCGACTGCTCCCTCAACGAGCCGAGCACCGATAAAGTCGTTCCACCGTGAGGCAACGATTGCAAACTTTAATCCCCTTGCTGAAAGATTTCCTTCAATAATTTTCACGATGTTTCTTGTGAGTGTTTAGTTTCCAAAATAGCCAAAGTTTTCTTCGACCAGTTGAATGATGATATGTCCAATCGCGATATGGCATTCTTGGATTCTATCTGCCGCGCCTTGATGTGGGACAATGATTTCAACATCCGCCATGCCTTTCATTTTGCCGCCTGTGTTGCCGAGCCATGCGAGTGTTTTCATCTTGTTGGACTTTGCATATTGCAAGGCGCGAATCACGCTTTCGGAATTGCCGCTGGTTGAGATGCCAAGCACCACATCGCCTTCCTTGCCGTAGGCTTCCACGAGACGAGCGAAAACATTGTCGTAGCCTAAATCATTTGCGCCGCCCGTGAGTGCTGAGCTATCGGTTGTAAGCGCAATGGCAGGCATGGCAGGACGATTCACGGAACTTCGATAGCGTATCGTAAACTCCGTTGCAATGTGTTGCGAATCTGCCGCGCTTCCGCCGTTGCCGCAGATGAGCAGCTTGTTTCCATTCTTGAACGCCGCTGTGATGAGGGTTGCCATTTCTAAAATTTCGTTGGCAAACCTATCAGCAACTTGCTTTTTGAGTTCCGCACTGTAGTGAAGCGTTTGTTTGATGTAGGCAAGTTGCGCCTCTCTTTTGTTGGCTGTTTCTACCATGTTCTGCAAAAGTTTGTTGGAAGTTATTCGCAAAGTTTTTCCAAGATACGCTTTTGTTGGGATATGGAATTAAGGGTGTGCGTTGGCTAATTGCTCTGCACGGAGCGAAGGTTCTCGAAATAGAATCGGCTGGGTTTATCGAGGTTGTATTTTTTGAGGCGATTTTTCGTGCCTTGTTCGGCTTTATCAATGATGAAGTCGTGAAAGAGATCTTGTTGCATATACCGCTCGTAAAAATCGCTCATGGTGCCGTATTCGTGTAGGAGCCAGCCCTTTTTTTGTCCTTGTAGTTTTGTGGTGTTTTTGAGAGCGATGTAGCCAACTTCGACAATCTGCCGTGCGTCTTTTTGGGAAACGTCTTGTGCTGTGTCTTGCGTGTGTTGATAGAAAATCATGTTGGTTACGATAATCGTTGCGGCGCGATTTTTTTGCACACGCTTGCTTGCAAGAAAGCTCAACGGCAATCCTCCGTAGGGCGTGATGCCGCTGTATTCCTTGATGTCTCCGTTTCGCACCGCATTAACAAAGTCGCTGAAATTATACTCTGCCGCAAGTGGCTTAAAACTTTTTTGCTCAAAGTGCACCGTATCTTTTCCAGATTGCAAATACGCCGACTCTACATACCATCTGAAATCATTGCCTTGCAAAAACGAAACCATCAGGCTTTGCGCGTCTGCAAATGGCTGTTTGGCGTCTTTAATCTCGAACTCTTTGATACAGCGCACTTGCGCGTAGCCTAAATTCAGATGAGAGGATTTGATCACATTGAAGAGTTGCGCGAAGTCCGGCGAGTGAATGAACTCATCGTCAGAAAGCGCGTTGAGGAAGCTCATTTCTTTCTTCTTGTTGATGCGCTCAATGGCGACAAGGGTCTTGTTGAAATCTTCCCAATCGTAAATCTGTCCAAAAACTTCAAGGGGCAAAAAGAAAATGAACAAAGCAACACAGATGACACGCATAATAGGGCAAGCGGGTTTACTTGTCCTCAATCTTGAACTTTTGGTAGAACTTATTGAGGTCAATCGTTTCAGTGGCTAAGGCTTCTTTGATTTTCACATCGTATTTATCGTCGCCGATTTTCTTGAAGGCGAGACGGAATTTTTTCTTCGTGGCATCTTGGTAAGCGAGCATATTATCTTTCCAACCACGAAAAATTTGCCACAAACTAATCGAGAGTTCAAAGTCTGTTCCATCAGGATAAATTTGCCCCATGCCCAAATAGTCTTGCTGGAAAGTGAGTTCGACTTTTGTGTAGCGGTTTTTCATGTTCGCAAGGCGATAGAGGTAGCGTCGAATCGTGAAGTCGAAGATGTCAGGATTTTCGGGGTCTTTCGAGATACTTGAGACTTGAATGATGGAGTTTCCGTTTTCAAAGTAATCGCGAATGGTGCGGTTAATGGCTTTTTGCTTTGTGGCGAAATCGTCGCGCGACGAGGCGATGTAAGTCAAATCGCTCGTTACGCCGTCGGCGAAAAAGTTAATTGTGCGATAGAGTCGCTCCGCTTCTTCGCGCGAACAGTTGATGCCGTTTTGCAAATGACTGATGGCTGATTCTGCCGCATCTTGCGCCCAAAGCGACGGCGTAAGAACCAAGAGCGACAATAGTGCAAACAGATGTTTCATACTGGAAGCATTTTTGTTTTGCAAATATGGGAAATTTTAATCTTCTATCACGATTGTTTTGCGCTTTGGTGCCGCACGCTCTGAATTTTTTTGAGATGCCGCTTCAAGTTCCCTTGATGCTTTGGGTGGCGCACTTTGCTGTTCGTCTGTTTTCTTCGCCGCCGGTTTATCTGTTACCTTTTTCAACACAGGCGTGATTGCTTTGGCTTTATTTTCTGATGCCGCACGATTGGTTTTCGTGGGCGCAGATTCCTTTGCTTGGGCGACGCTTGCTTCGGGCTTCTTCGCTTCAGGATTTTTCACTTCGGGCTTGGGTTGTGTGCTCGGCGGCGGCGGGAGTTTTGTCGATGCTGGTGCAATTTCTTCGCGGCGTGTTTCAGTATTAGCAATCGATGTTTCGTTTTTCAGTGGCGGGGCAATTTCCTTAGGCTTATCCTCTGTTTCGGATTTTATCGGAGTTCCCTTTATTCTTTCCTCTTGTGCGTGTGTGCGTTGCGCAGGCTTTTGAATTTCATGCTTTTCATGCTCAACCGACGATTTGTCTCTTGATTCAAATACGGGTTCGGATATGGGAAAGACTTGAGGCGCAAGGGCGTTGAGTTTAATAATCGCAAAGGAAAGCATCAGCACAATCACAAGCCCTGCCGTTGCTGACGCAAGTTGACGCACGATTTTAGGTGCGGCTTTGCTTTCTTCTATTGCGCGCTTAAAAAAGGAAATCGATTTTCGTTTTTCTGAGACACTCTCATCGGCTTCTTTCAATTCGCTCAATACGGCATGTGCGTCGAGCGTCATTTCGCGAAGCAGGCGAATATCGCCCATATCTCGATACTTGCCAATAATCACTGCCGCTTGTTGGAGTTGAATCACCACGCGCTTGAACAAGCGAATTAACTCTTGTTGAATTTTCGTGAAAAGCACTGAGCCTTTTAGGTCTTCGTGTTCACCGATTTCGTTTATCCACTTTGTCGCGGACTCAATTACTTTTTGAACATACTGCAATCGACGCAGGGTATCGCGCAAGAGTGAGCCTTCGGGGAGCGGTTTGGCAGGTATTTGAACAGCGTGAATCGCATCGGCGTATATCACACCGGCGTGTATCGCTTCCGAAAGCGCGTGCAAATTGCGAATTGTCTCGGCGGCTTTTTGGAGCATAGGCACAACAGCATCCTCACCGCTTAGCAACGCTTGCACCGTGAGCATATCTTTACGCTTTTGCGCGAAACTCATTTCGTTTTGCGCAACAATCGCTTCAAAGTTTGGCACAACTTCTCCCGAAACCATTCTTGAAGCTGAAACAAGTAAGGTTGCAATATTTGCAGCGACAATTTCCACTTCGCTTTTGGCAAGCGATGCTTCTCTCGCAATAATCATCAATGCGTCTCCCTCCGCTTTCCAGCGTGCTTTGTTTTGGTGTAGGCAACAGTTAGGATGGAGGAAGTTACATATCTTCAAACGACTTCGCAACCAAGCCGTGATGAAAATCACAAAGTTATCAAAATGTTAAAACGGCACTTCTTCTTCCAAGTCGCTTGTGTCGCGGTGCACAATTTCTTTGATGATTTCAATGCCGTCGGGCGAAAAGCCGAAGAGTTCATCTGCCGTAAAAATTTTGCTGTAATCGCCTGGCTTAAAAAATGGTTTGAACTTTTCGCAAAACTCATCTAATCGTTTAAGGTAGAAGTCCACATTTTGGTCAGGCTTTTCTTCGTTCCATTCTGAGGCGAGTTTGCCTTTGTCGTAAGAGTTTCCCTGAAATCCAGAGCCGACGACGTAATAGGTAATTCTATCGCCTTTGCTGACGCTGAGTTTGCTTTTGATTGCGAGTTCATAGGTGATGGCTTTTGAACGCTTCCCTTCGCGGACATCGCGCCGATATTCGTCGAGCGATGTTTTCAGCGTTTCCATTCGGCTAAATTCCGAGACGTGCATTTCGCGATTCAAAATGCGGTTGCGATAGTAAAGATAGAGCTGATGAAGTCCATAAATATCTTCATTTAAGAGACATTCAAAGCCTTTTTTCACGAAGTCGCGCCCAAATTTTTCCCCGCTTCGGCTCACAAGCGAAGAGCCTTTGATTTTCATTTTGCCGTCGTAGCCAAGCAGGACATAATTTTTCTTCATGTAGGAAATCATTTTCTTGAATCGACCGTCGTAGGCAATGCTAATGCCTTCGGGCATGGTAGCAGAGACTTCTTTCACTAATTGCTCTTCCTGTTCTTTGGTTTGAATTTCGGGTGGCGGAATCAGCAAAATTCCATCGGTATCGACTTCGACAATGCGGCAGTTGCGCATTTCGAATTCGCGAATCATTTTTTTAGCGATGTCTTGTCCTGTGGAGGTTACTTTATCGGCTTGTTCATAGTCGTTGAAAATGCCTGCGCGAAATCCGAGATAGCCATACATTGCGTTGATGAGGATTTTGAACGAGTTTTGCATCGCATCATAAGTATCTTTCTCGTTTTGCGAGGTTGCGTTTTTCATGCGTCCTTTGGCGGCAAGGCGTAAGGCTTTCAGGTCAGCCAAAATTTTTGGAAAAAGTTTTCGTTCGTCGCTGGCAGGGCAAATATCAAATGTCAGCATGATGGAGGGATAGAGGGACTCGACGTCGGCATACACGATAGGTCCGAGAATTCCTTTCAAGAACACTTCGGTAAAGCCGCCGACGTTTTGCTGTCCGATTTGCGGTCGCGGGATGCTGTGTTTCTGTCGCAAATACTCACGCACGAACAAGGCTTCGATTTTCGCTGCAGGTCCCATTCGCGAGACTTGTGCATATCCGAAGGGCATCATTTGTGTCATGTAAAAATTACTGCCTGAGAGCATTGCGGAAAGTTTTTCGGTTTCGCGCACGTCGTCGAGGGCGTATCGGAGCAGTTTTTCAGGTTCTTTATTCCAGACTTCCGCGATTTCGGTGTGGTCGATGTAGGTTCGCTCTTCGGAAGCAAATCCGAAATACTTCGCCGCTTCTTTGAGTCCGTAACTGGGCATAGCACGTTTGGCGGCGTCAAACGCTTGAACGAGCAGAAGCGTGTCGATGACATGCCGTCCTGCAATTTCGCAGTATTGATACTCGCGTGTGCGTTCCGCAAAGCGAATAGAAGCGGGATAGCTTCGTGGCCATGAGCCGTCGCGCCCAATTGCGAACTTCACGCCGTTAAGTTCGCATCGGCGTTGAATGAACGGAAGGTCGAAGTCGAAGATATTGTGCCCCTCAATCACGTCGGGGTCGCGCGCTCGGATTATCTCGACGAGTTTCTCGAGCATGGCTTTTTCGCTCTCGTCAGGGAACTGCCGCAAGTGAAGCACCTCTTCCCAGCCTGTGTTATCACGAAGTGAGATGATGATGATTTTTTCGCGTCCAATTTCGTCGCGACTTCGCTGTTGGGCTTCTTTGTCGAAGTAAGTCTCAATATCGAGTTGCATTCGGCGCAGGTCGCCAAAACTCATGCCTTTGAAGAGCGTTTTTCCCGTTTGAAAGAGGTATTGTGACGCAGCGTCGCCTTTAGCATAGAGTTCATCGATGCGTTTTCCGCCGAATTCTTCATCTTCTGCTGAGATGATGTCTTTCTGACCGAGTTTGCGCTTCATTTCGCACACATAATCTTGCGCTGCGCGATAGTCTTTCCAACTTTTGAAAAT
>CALGMC010000184.1 GCA_937959145.1 uncultured Chlorobiales bacterium | reverse complement strand
AACAAATGCCAAGTAGCCAAACGGCAGAAACTTCAAAATCTGTGCGACCGATTCGGGGAACATATCGAGCGGAATAATTTGCCCTGTTAAAAACCACATCACCATGCTTTTCATCACAAAGAGCGTCCAAACTTCGTCCATGTAAAATGCGAGCGCGGCAATCATAAAGGCTAAAAGAAAGGAAATAAATAGCCCAAAGAGAATCACCATCAATCCTGAAAGAATCTGAAACGCCGTTGCGGAGACAAAGCCTGTAAAGAGCATCACGCCATAGACGATTGCGCCGCCGAGCATAACAGGCGTCGAGTCGGCGAAAAAGGTCATTAAGTTATAGAGCGCGAAGTCGACCGGTTGCGCTAAAAATTTGTTAAGGGTCCCGTCTTTAATCGCGTTTGAAATTTGTCGCTCAACGGAATCAACCTTGACAAAATTGGCAATCAAAATGCTTAATACGAGATACTGAAACATCGCCTCGTAACTGTATCCGGCAATTTGACCGTCCGATGTCGACTCAATCACCGCGCGCCACAAGATAGACTGAACGAAAATCGGAAGCAGAATTTTGCCCGAAATATCCATCAAAATTTCGCCACGATATTCCACAAAGCGTTGGAGCGAGGTGCGATAAACAAAGAAGTATTTTTTCATTCAAAGTGCGCTAAATTGGCAAAGGGAAATTTCAAAACAAGACGCTACAAACCATGCGATACCTTTCCGACCGAGATTTGCGCATGCTCATCGCGCTTGCGTCTATCGGCGAGCATTACCGTCCCCTCAATCTTCAAGGATTAGACTTATCGGGTGCGGATTTGAAACACGCATTTCTCAATAACGCGAATTTAACCGATGCGAATCTGACCAATGCCAACTTAGAAAACGCCTTGATGTTCGGCGCGTATCTGCACGATGCCAATCTTACAGGGGCGAACTTGCGCAACGCCGATTTAACCAACACTTATCTGCGTGGCGCGAAATTTACCAATGCCGACCTGCGCGGCGCAAAGTTCAGTGGCGCAATGTTCAAGGATAACGACTTTACAGGAGCCATCATCGATTCAAGCACCCTTGGCTTATGAAACTTGTTTGTTTTCTTGTTGGAAATGGGTGCGGAAAACAATGTCCCACAACGGCGAACTGACGCCAAAGCCTTTTTCAGAATCGCTGAAATGATGCCGCAAGTGATGCTCGCGAATCCAACCAAAATAACTGCCCTTGATGTTGAAGTGATGAATAGCGTAGTGCGAAATGTCGTAAATCAAATAGCCGAGCGTAAAGCCTGCCATAAGTGATGGCGCGTAGTGATTGCCAATCACAAAAACGAACAGGCTATAAAACACCACAGCAAGCGGCAGGCTAATAATTGGCGGCATTACTAAACGAAGCGGGTCGCTCGGATAATCGTGATGAACGCCGTGCAAAATCCAAAAAAGACGCTTGCCAAGAGCAGACTTCGGGTGATAGTGAAACACAAACTGATGAAGCATATATTCAGCAAACGTCCACAGGAAAATGCCTGCAACAAACAGACCGAAAACAACAACAAAAGAGAGTTGTAAAGTTGTGAGGGAGTACCAAACAAGGTAACTCACAAGCGGCACATAAAGCCAAATCGGAACAGTCCAATGAACTTTGGAGAAGAACTCAAAGAAGTCATTTTCAAACATGCGCGGCGTTTCTTTGGCGCGCGAGACAAAGCGTTTCATCTTAAATGTTTTGATTGAGTTTGAGGAAAAACATCAAACAAAATACGAAGAAACAGACCGAAAAGTTCAGGCACACAAATCGCCGCAAAGATGTAATTTTGTGGCAGAAGAGCAGTTCTAAGAGAAAATAATGACAAGCAAAAATACGGACATAACGGCGGACTTGACCACACGCTTCATGGAAATTGCCTCTGAACTCAAACAGAGCAATATGCCTGACGCACAAAAGAAGTTAGACCAACTGTATCGATTGGTTTTAGAAGTGGTAAATGTGGCATCAAGGAAAGAAGGCGACTCAAGCGGGTTGATGAAAAAGGAATTAGAATGGCTCAAATCGGAAAACCGCCGACTACAAACGCTCTACGCTACAAGTTTGGCACTAACGGCTCAAACGCAAAAAGAGCCACTCGTGGAAACCGCCCTTGATATTGTGGTGCGCGAACTCTCTGCCGATGCAGGCTTCGTGGTGCTTGTTGACGCGCAAGGCGAGATTGAATCCATCTACTCGCGAAATATCGAGCCTGAAAAACAAGCCGATGTCAAAGAAATGAGCCTCTCGGTGATTCGCTCAACCATTCAAAGTTCAAAGCCGACCTCTGAGCAAGTGAAGCCTGAAATGGAATTGGCACAGCAAAATAGCGTCATCCGATTGGGAATTTCAGCCGTGCTGTGTGTACCGCTGATTCGCGACAAGAAAGTTTTTGGTGCCGTCTATTTGGATAGGCGAAATAAAGAAAATCCCTTCACTGCAAACGACCTTTCCTATCTTTCGGCATTTGCCGACCAAATCGTGCGAAGCCTGAAAGTCTCTGACGAAATCGAGACCTTAGAAAAAAAACTGATTTCTACAGAAACAACAAAAATGAACGACCTTAGAGCATCTTTCAAATGCGATGACATTATCGGGTCAAGTGCCGCCTTGTTTGAAGTCTTAAAAATTGCCGCTCGCATTTCAGCTACCGATGCCACCGTTCTGATTTTGGGCGAAAGTGGAACAGGTAAGGAACTCTTCGCAAAAGCCATTCATCAAAATAGCCGCCGTAAAGAAAAACCGTTTGTCGCAATTAACTGCGCCGCCATTCCAAATGATTTGCTCGAATCGGAACTCTTCGGCTACGAGCAGGGTGCATTTACGGGCGCGTCAAAATCAAAGCAAGGCAAAATTGAAACGGCGCATACAGGCACGCTCTTCCTTGATGAAATCGGCGAAATGCCGTTAGCCTTGCAAGCCAAACTCTTGCGCGTATTGCAAGAGCGCGAATTTGAACGGCTTGGAAGCGTCAAGAAGCAAAAACTCGACATTCGCCTCATTTGTGCCACGAATCGAAACCTCAAAGAATTAGTCGAGCAGGGTAAATTTCGGCAAGATTTATACTACCGCTTGAAAGTCGTTGAACTGCAGCTTCCTGCCCTTCGCGAGCGACCTGAAGACATTGAAGAACTGGCAAAATTCTTCTTGAAAAAACATGCTGTCGACGGAAAAGCGTGCGAACTTTCTAATGAAGCATTAGCTTTCCTTGAAAGTTATCCATGGTATGGAAACGTGCGCGAGTTGGAAAACGTCATGCTCCGCTGTGCGGTGCTTGCAACCGGAAAAATAATTCGAAAAGAAGACCTCCCGCCTGAAATCACGGAGACAATGGATTCTGCGACGCCGATACAACTTGGCAAAACCCTTGCCGACGCCGAGACCGAGTTTCGGAAAATGTATCTCACCAAAACGCTGCAAAAAACATCGTCGATTACCGAAGCGGCAAAGCAACTTGGAATCAATCGCACGCACTTCTACAAACTGCTCGCGCAACTGGGGATTCCGCATTAACGCTTATGGGGAGATGGATTCGGAAGAGAAGTGTGATGCGTGAAGCCAAGCAGTTTGGCATCAGCAATGACAAGTTTGATAGGCAGACGTGCGCAAATTTCTTTTGCGGTTTTCTCATCGCTTGCGGTCATGAGGTTGTAACCCTCGCGTGCTAAAATTTCGCGCAGACGCCGCAACTCTTGCAAATCGCTGTCAATGATAAGAAGATGTTCTGCCATGAACATGACGTGTTGAATATGACGCTCAGAAAGGCAAATGATGTGCCAACTTGTATTGGCAAAAAACTTGAAGAACGGCAAAGAAGAAAAGAAAAAGTTGCATTTTAGCGACACCCTGTTGCATCATTGAGACAATTCGGCGTCAATGCGTCAGGGCGTAAAGAATAAGATTGACGGCGAATTTCGTGTTATCCTCCGCCAGCCAACGTTTATTTCGGTGGTCGTAATCCCATTCGCAACCGTAGTCTTTATTGCTGTATAAAATCGCCATGCGTCCGTTTATCTCAACGGCTTTGAGGTAATCGTGCACCAAATCGTCGCCCCAACCATTGAGCTCGAGCGAGGTCGTTGGCGGTCCGCTCGGGAAATCGAAGAAGCAGTGATAAATCGGGTGGGAATTGGGAATCTTTTTGAGCGCATTTGAGCCGAAAATGCCTGCAATTTGCGCCTCAAACGACTTAGCAAAAAGCCCATCAATGTCGTGATTGCAATCATCGACGAACACAAATCCGCCGTTGCGAACATATCGTTCAAAGTGATCGCGCTCTTTGGAAGTAAATTCAACGAGTTTATGCCCGCTCAAATAGCAGAACGGCGCGTCAAAAATTTCGGGCGAATCGAGCGCGACGATTTTTTCTTTTTGAGAAACGCTGATGGTCGTGTATTGCACAAGAGAGTGAAGCACATTGGAAGGCATGCGTTCGTCGGTGTTCCAATTTCCCGAAGCGTAGGCAAGGCGCGTGAAAAGAAAATCCGATTTGCGCCGCTCAAACTGTGAAGCAACCGCGTTGGCAAACGGAGAGAGCATCACGCCGCTGGTTGCAAAGAGAGCCGTTTTAAGGAATGCACGTCGGTTCATCGTTCAAGTTCTTCCAAACATTTTATCTAACTCGCTCAGCGAAAGTTTAATGATAATCGGGCGACCGTGCGGACACACGTAGGGCATTGAAGTGGCAAAGAGTTGGTCGATGAGCAAGGTCATTTCGCGTTGCGAGAGTTTATCGCCTGCCATAATCGCGTTGCGGCACGCATATGACTTTGCAATGTTATCGCGCTTCTCGAGTTTGAGCGATTGCTGGTAATCCAAATACTGCTCAATGAGTTCAAACAAAATTTTCTCTTCTGCACCGGGCTTGACATCGGACGGAACGCCCTCGACAACGACTGAATGTTGGCTAAACTGTCGGAACGAAAACCCCAACTTCTCTAAATCTTGACGCAATTCTTCTAACACTTTCATATCCCAAGGCTTGAGCTCAATGCGGTGCGGAAAGAGCAGTTGTTGCGAGTT
>CALGMC010000183.1 GCA_937959145.1 uncultured Chlorobiales bacterium | reverse complement strand
TGAACTCGCTCGCGAAATGACGCGCGAAATGGGCAAAGTCTTCGCCGAAACCAAAGGCGACGTGCAAGAAGGCATCGACACTGCCTACTACGCCGCCACCGAAGGCAGACGGCTTTTCGGACACACCGTTCCTTCTGAACTCTCCAACAAATTTGCCATGAGCATTCGACAACCGATTGGCGTTGCCGGGTGCATCACGCCTTGGAACTTCCCGCTGGCAATTCCAACATGGAAAATTTTTCCTGCGCTCTTGTGTGGAAATACTGTCGTCTTCAAGCCCGCGATGGAAACGCCGAAAACGGCGCATCTCTTCGTTGAAGTGCTTATCGAAGCAGGCGTTCCCGAAGGCGTTATCAACTTGGTTCACGGCGGCGACGAAGCCGGCAAAGCCGTCGTCGATAATCCGCACATCAACCTGATTTCCTTTACTGGCTCATCTCAAACAGGAGCAATCGTCTCACAAAATTGCGCCAAACAGCATAAGCGCGTTTCGCTCGAAATGGGCGGAAAGAATGCCGTTGTGCTCATGGACGATGCCGATTTGAAACTCGCACTCGATGGCGTTGTTTGGGGCGCATTCGGCACAACAGGGCAACGATGCACCGCCACCAGCCGCTTGCTTTTGCACGAAGCCATTCACGACCCATTTCTCGAGATGCTTGTTAAACGAGCGGAACAACTCAAACTCGGCGACGGTAATCAAGAAGGCACTGATGTCGGTCCCGTCATCAACGACGCGCAACTTCAACGCATTTTGAATTACATCGAAATCGGCAAAAGCGAAGGCGCAACATGCCTCATCGGCGGCAAACGCGCTTCTGGCAAGGGATTAGAGAAAGGCTACTTCATCGAGCCGACAATTTTCACCGACGTTAAACCCGAACATCGCATTGCACAAGAAGAAATTTTCGGTCCTGTGCTTTCGGTCATCAAGTTCAAAACCTTTGATGAAGCCGTTCAGATTCTCAACGGCGTGCGCTATGGGCTTTCATCGTCGCTCTATACCAAAAACGTGAATCTTGCTTTTCAAGCCATGCGCGATTTTGAAGCGGGCATTACCTACATCAACGCGCCAACGATTGGTGCCGAAGCGCATTTGCCTTTCGGCGGCGTTAAAGAAACCGGCAACGGACACCGTGAAGGCGGTTGGCAGGTCTATGAATTTTTCAGCGAAACCAAAACGATTTACGTCGATTTCAGCGGCGCACTGCAACGCGCACAAATTGATAACTACGACAAATAGGCTTCCGCGCTATTTTGTCAGAACGAGTTTCTTCGTCTCTGAAAACTCTCCTGCTTTCAAGCGATAGAAATAAACGCCGCTTGCCAAGCCATATTGCGCCGCATTGACTTGAACCGAATACACGCCCGGCGACTTCACTTGATTGACCAGCGTAGCAACCTTTCGCCCAAGCGCATCATAAAGCGAAAGTTCAACCGGCGCGGTTCTGCCGATTTCGTAGTTGATGGTGGTCGTTGGATTGAACGGATTGGGATAGTTTTGCGACAGTCGGAACTCATATCGTCCTGTTGAAAGTCGCGGATTATCGCTAAGCGTAACAGGGAATCGCAAGACCCAACCGTTTTTATCGACTTCGAGCGTGTTGGGGCGTTCGTTGAAGTAAAAGACGACGAGCGTATCGCGCGATTGGATATTGACGCGCTCGATGCGTGTGCCTGCACTTGGCAGTTGAAAGAACAGCTCGAGCGGCACTTTGAAGGTTTGTCCGGCTTGCGTTTGTTGCACGCGAACGCTGATACGCCATTGCGAGCCTTCTTGCGCCCGCGACCAAGTTACATTGAAACGCGGTGCACCTGTTCCATAAACCCATTGCTGAAAGAAGTCGTCGAGCGACGCGCCGTAAAGCGATTCGGCAACGGCTTTGAGTTGCGCTGTATTGGCGACGCCATACTTATACTGCTCGCCGTAAGTTTTCACAATTTGAAAAAAGAGGCTATCGCCACAGAGATAGCGAAGTTGGTGCAAAACCCACGCACCTTTGCCGTAGACTTCATCAATGAAATAGGGCGGCGGCGGATTGTAGACGGGATTGCTCCACTGACTTGGACGCAAGCGGCTTTGCATGTAGTTGTAAAGCCCTGAAAACCCTTGCTGGTGCTCGCGCCATAAGGCTTCGGTATAAGTCGCAAAGCCTTCGTTGAGCCATAAATCGGCGAAGGTTTCGCAGGTAACCATATTGCCCCACCAATGATGCGCAAGTTCGTGCACAATCAAGTTTTGGCTTGAAAGCGAATTGCGCTGTAAGATGCTCATCGTTTGATGCTCCATTCCGCCATAAGCAAATGGACGCACTGCCGCTTGACCGTATTTCTCAAACGGATAGAGAATCTGAAAGCGATTTTCACACATGCCTATCATCGGTGCCACAAGGCTGAACGAGTTTTGCGCGGTCGGCAAATCACTTGCCCAAACATAGTTTTCCGTTACAACCGTATCGCCATTCGGACGCACATAGTAGGTGTTGAATTGTTGATAGTTCGACGCCGCAAAGCACATGAGGTAAGTGGTAATCGGATAATCGGTTTTCCAGTGATAGGTTCGCGTGTTGTTGGGATTGTTGGTCAGGCTCACAAGCAAACCGTTGCTTGGCGCAACAATGCCCTGTGGCACAGTGATTTTCATTTCCATCGTTGCCTTGTCGTAAGGCTCATCGAAGCACGGCATCCAGTAGCGCGCGTCGTAAGGTTCAGACATGGTGTAAGCCAACGCGCCCGCGCCGCCGCCTGTTTGTGCCGATGTGTAGAAATAGTAGCCGTAACTCGGCGAACTGACTTGATACGCAATCGCAATCGTTACTGTATCTTCGGTATAAAGCCATTGCGGAAATGTGATGTAAAGTGAATCGGTGCGCGAGAAGGTGAGCGGCGTGTTTTGCGGCTCCCAGAGCACCGATTGAATCGTCATTTGATTAGCGTTCAGCGCAATGCGATTGATGGAATCACGTTGCACGCGAAAGGTGATGCGATTCCTGCCTGTGAAACTGTTGCTCATCGGCAAGTTGATGTCCAAATCGTATTTGAGAATGTCTATCGGTCGCGTGAACAGGCGTGAAAACCATTGCGTCGTTGGATACAGAGAAGGAACTTTTGCGCTACGGTTGAAGGCGTTCATTTCTTTTGTGCGCACTTCATCGATTTCAGACGGCGTTTGTGCGTTTAGAAGCGTTGCGCAAAGGATTGCGCTGAAAAAGAGTGTCAGAACTTTCATCTTTGTTGGTTGTATTGTTTGAGCCAAGAATTTATGAAAAAACGGTTAACCTAATTCAATGAAACTTGCCCTTGTCGGTCCTGCTTATCCGTTGCGCGGCGGAAACGCGCTCACGCTTGGCTATTTAGCCGAAGCCCTTTCAAAAGAGCATGAGGTTCATGTCGTTTCTTATTCGCGGCTTTATCCCAAACTATTGTTTCCGGGAACGCGCATGGAAGATGTCAGCAAAACGCCCATGAAGCCTACAAACCCTGAAACCACACACTTTTTGATTGATTGTATCAATCCAATTTCGTGGAAGCAAACCGCCGATTTTATCAATCGCTTGCAGCCTGATGTGCTCGTAATGCAGTGGTGGAATTCCTTTTTCGGCGTCGCACATCGGGGCATTCTCACTTTTGTTGACAAGCGGATTCCGATTTTCTACATTCCTGAAAATATCGTCTCCCACGAAGCCAGCGCGGTGAATTTGTTTCTAACCAAACTCGCACTTTCAAAAGCCGATTACTTTTTAACCTTCTCGCACAGTGTTGCCGAAGGCGTGCGTCGCCTTTATCCCCAGAAACCTGTATTTGAAGCGCAACTTCCGATTTTCGATTGCTTCAATCTTGAGCCTGACTTCGATAAAGTTGCCTTTGCTAAATCACTTGGCTTGAAAAAGCGTGTCATTCTTTTTTTTGGATACATTCGCGAATACAAAGGCTTGATGACGCTCCTCGATGCGATGCCCGAAATTTTGAAGCGAATCGGAAGCGACACAACCTTGCTTATTGTCGGAGAGTTTTATGATAAGCGTGAGAAATACGACGCCAAAATTCAATCGCTTGGCATTTCGGAGCATGTCAGAATCGTCAGTGAATTTGTGCCGAATGAGCAAGTCGGGCGATAT
>CALGMC010000182.1 GCA_937959145.1 uncultured Chlorobiales bacterium | reverse complement strand
AGGCAACCTTGTTTATATCGCAGGTGAAGACGGCTTGGCGTTCAAAAGCACGGACGGCGGCAACACTTGGACGGCTCTCAATTTCAAAACGGATTCGCGCTCGAATGTTACAGGCGTTTTTATTCAAAGTCCTGATACGGTTTTCTTTATCGGCGGCGGTGGATTTATTCGTCGCACGACCGACCGAGACGCATCTTACATTTGGGGCGAACATGAACTTTACGCGCCGCTTTCACACATCTACATTTACAATCATCAAAAAGGTTGGGCGGTCAGCGACAAGAACAATGTCGTGCTTCGCACCACCGACGGCGGTTTAACTTGGCAGTTGCCTACGAACACGACCATCAACGCCACTTGGGTTCAAACGCGCACAGGTTCTTACATTGGCAATACACTTGTGCATTCGCCATTTGACAAGCGCGTGATTTATGCCGCTGGCGGCGGAACGGTGATTCGTAGCAACGATTTAGGCGAAACTTGGACGCAAATCGCAACCATTCCCAACGCAACGAGCGTTCACTCGTTCTACGTCTCGCACTCCGATAGCAACACATGGATTGCCGCCGTCGCACGCAATCGCGTTGTGAAAACCACAGATGCAGGACAAACTTGGACCACGACCATCACCGCAACCTACACTAACTACGGCATGCCGCTTGAAATGAGTCCTGATAACCCCGAAGTCGTCTATTACGCACCCGAAGCACAAGGCAGTCCGCAAAACGCAAATGCGCGATTCTATCGCTCGCGCAACTTCGGCTCGACTTGGGATACGGTTTCCGTTACACAGTTCCGAAGCCCATGCGATGTGCAAATTGTGCGCGGCGATAGTTCCAACATTTTTTGGTGCGCCGACGGCATTACTGGCAGCGGTCAATCGCGGCTTTGGCGGTCGACCGATGAAGGTCTGACTTGGACGAACGTCTATACAGGCACCGGCAGCGAAATGCCGATGCTTGCCAATAGCCTCCTCAACCCTGCCTTAGGCTTCGTTACGCAATGGTCCAGTGGCGGCGTTCAACGCTCGACTGATTACGGCAAAACTTGGACGACGATTTCCACTGTCGGCTCGGCTTGGGGCGTCGATATCGCCAAAGATGACCCCAATGTGATGGTTTTCGGCGTTTATGGCGGCGGACAAAGTTACCTTTCGTTCAATCGTGGCAATAACTTCCGACAATCAGCCCTTTCAGGCGCAAATTCAGGATTCCTTTTTATCGACCGCGCCACGCTTATTGCACAACAAACCTCGCGCATTGCCAAACTCTCGGTTACTTACACCGTTCCTACCAGCAACGCGCAAGTGCTCACGGTTACTTCCCCTGCAACAAATGCGATTCTCAACTTTGGCACGCCTCACAACATCACTTGGACCGCCAGCAACATTCCGACCGTGAAAGTTGAATTTCAACCTGCCGCCGATAGCGCATGGCAACTTGTCGCCGATAACATTCTTGGCTCGCTTGGTTCATTCAGTTGGAGCGTGCCACCGATTCCAACTTCGAACGCGCGTGTGCGTGTGAGCGACAATAGCGATGGCAATCCCGTTTCTACCAGCGGCATTTTCACGATTCGCGTTGCTTTGCTCAATGTTGTGCGCGATTCGCTTTCGTTTGTCGTTTCTTCCGCACCCGTTTCTGATACGCTTCGCATTTTCAACAACGGCAACGGCACGCTTGTGATTTCAGATATTCAAAATGCATTACAAAGCAACCTTTCAGTTTCGCGCCGCACACTCTCGATTCCGCCGCAATCGAGCGATACCATTACCGTTACGGCTCTGCCCTCTGTTGCAGGCGTTTATCGCGATACACTCCGCATTGTCAGCAATGCGCCAAACTCTCCCGAATTGATTCCTGTGAGCGTTCAAGTGCTTCTCTCTTCGGGCAAAGACCGTTTGCCGAATCAACCCAAAGCATTTGCGCTGGAACAGAATTATCCGAATCCGTTTAACCCTTCAACCGTGATTCGCTATCAAATTCCTACCGCAAGCGATGTGAAACTCATCGTTTATGATATGCTCGGCAGAGAGGTTGCCACGCTCGTCAATCAAGCACAAACGGCAGGGCAATACAGCGTCGTTTTCAACGCGCAATCGCTTTCGAGTGGCACATATTTTTATCGCCTTACCGCAGGCGAATTTACCAGCATCAAAAAAATGATGCTCATTAAGTAACTCAAAAACCTTGTAGCAGTATGCGTCTTCATCGTTTCGTCTTAGTTATCGGCGCGATTATTTTCTTTGGATTTACTGCCGATAAATTCAAGCAACAGTTTGTTTTTGGAAATTCGCTCACAGGAAAAGTGGGTGCGACACAGAAGCCTGACCATTTTTACGACGGCTGTTTTTGCCACATGCCTGATGGCGTTCAGCAAGGACCGCACAGTCAAGTTCAGGCTTGGATTTCAGGTCCTGACACACTGCGCATTGGCGAAACGGCTGTCTTCACGCTTTACGGCAGGAAAGATTCGCTTAGGGCAGGTGGATTCAACATTGCAACATCTCTTGGCACGCTCGACACGCTCAGCGCAGGCATGCGAATCGAGGACGGCGAACTCACCCACACCTTTCCGAAAGTCGCACAAGGCGATACGCTGATGTGGCAGTTTCGCTACACCGCTCCCGCCAATGCAGGGCGCGACACGATTTACGCCAACTTCTGCGCCGTCGACACCAGCTACGACCCCAACGGCGACTATTGGAATTATGCGCCGAGTTTCGTTGTAACCGTTGTTCCGAACAGTTCTGCACCGACGCTCTCCGAAAAGCCAAGCGCGTTTAGCCTTGCTCAAAACTATCCGAATCCGTTCAATCCGACGACGCTCATTCAGTATCAACTCTCGCAACC
>CALGMC010000181.1 GCA_937959145.1 uncultured Chlorobiales bacterium | reverse complement strand
GACTTGGAAGAATTTTTGAAAGAGGGATTGGTGTCGGTTCAGAGCGAATCGCAAGGCATGGCGTGTTTGCTCCTCAACCCCAAACCCGGCGAGCGCATTTTGGACATGTGCGCCGCCCCCGGCGGAAAGTCAACCTTCCTTGCCGAACGCATGAACAACCTCGGACATATCACTGCCATTGACCTTTACGATAACAAACTCCAACAAATTCGCTCACAAGCCGAAACGCTCGGAATCAACATCATCGAAACCGTCAAAGGCGACGCGCGAAAATTTGTGCCGACCGAGAAATACGATAAAGTCTTGCTCGATACGCCTTGCTCAGGCACAGGGGTTTTAGCGCGTCGCGCCGAACTGCGTTGGCGGCTCTCTCCGAACGACATTGTTACGATGCAAAAACTGCAACGCGAACTTCTCGAAAACGCCGCGCGATGCGTCAAAGATGATGGTGCTATCGTCTATGCGACTTGCTCGCTCGAGCCCGAAGAAAATTATCGGCAAATTGAATCGTTCCTCGAAGCACACCCCGATTGGCGCGTGCAAAGCGCAAGCGAAGTCTTACCGGCTGAACTGCACCAATACGTCTGCGAATCGGGCGCGATTGAAATTCTGCCGCATCGACATCACCTTGACGGCGCGTTCTCAATTCGCTTGGTCAAAAAGTAATCATGAGCAATCAAGGCATTTCGATGCGACCTTCAAAGACAATTTCGGCAGAGCCGATTAAATACACATCTTGAAAAGCGTCGTCGAATTCGACTTGCACTTGCTCGCCACTTTGCACATGAAGCGTTACCGCTTTCGTGTTGATTTTTCCTAAACGATAACTCACCACCGCCGACGCCACACAGCCTGTTCCGCACGCCAGCGTTTCATTTTCGACGCCGCGCTCAAAGGTGCGAATCCGAATCGCATCAGGCGCAATCACACTGAGAAAATTCACATTTGTGCCTTCGGGAAAGTGTTGTGCGTTGGTGCGAATTTTTCTGCCCTCGTTAAACACATCAACCTGTTCAACATCTTGAACATAGACAATCGCGTGTGGTGAGCCTGTATTGATGAAATAAGTTTCGTAACCTTCGGCGATGAACCTGTCGCGAAATGCTTTCGGCGGCGTCATTTGGAGTTTGACTCGACGGTCAGGCAAAATTTCGGCGTGATAAGTTTCGCCATTGGCTTCAAATGTAAATTGTGTTTTATTGATGCCGGAGTGTTGTGCAAATCGCGTGATGCACCGTCCGCCGTTGCCGCACATTGAGCCAAGTTTTCCGTCGGCGTTGTAGTAGCGCATGGAAAAGTCGTAACGGTCTGATTCTTCCAGTAAAATCAAGCCGTCTGCGCCAATGCCTGTGCCGCGCTTGCACCACTTGGCGATTTGCGCTTCGGAAAATGCGCGCTTTTCGGCGCGGTTATCAATCATGATAAAATCATTGCCCGCACCCGACATTTTCGTAAAATGAACCGTCATGTAACTCTGAATTGAATTGCGAATGAAACGAATACTGATTGGACTTCTCTTGATTGCGCCAATGCTGAACGCGCAAAATCGTGGCGATTACCAACTTGCCGAAAGTTTCTTTCAAGCGCAAAATTACGAACAAGCCGCCGAGCGATTTCAAAAACTTTACGAACAAAATCCCTCTTCTCAACTTTACTTCGACCGCCTGCGCATCTCGCTCTACGAATCGCGCCAATACGACAAAGCCATCGCGCTCATCACGAAAGAATTAGACCGCAAGGAAAATCGCGATGCCATGCTACTGACGCTAATGCAGTGCTATTATGCCAAAGGCGATAGCAAAAAAGGCGACGACGCACTCCAACAACTCATTTCACGTGCAAAGGATATTCCCGAATTTGCCTCAATTATTCTTGCGCTGAAAAAGGAACGCATGACCGAGCGCGTTGCGAAAGTTGTGCTTGAATCGCGTCAAAAATTGCGCGGCTTAATCGAGCGCGCCGACATGCTCTTTGCCGAAGACCTTGCCGATGCTTTTCTGTTTCTCAATCGCTACAGCGACGCCACGCGCGAATACCTCAAACTGCTCGACTCCGATATGCCTGACTTCCAACGCATTCGCGCGCAAATTTCCAGCTACGCTCAAAAATCAAACCCCGACTTGCTTCGTGAAACCATCAAAGTCATTGAGAAAGAAAAAACGAAGTATCAAGATTTGCCGCGCCAACTTATCTCGCAACTTCTGCTCTCGCTTTACATGGAACTTGGCGATTTTGATAGTGCTTATAGCGAAGCCCTCTATCGCGACCGCGAACTCAATGCAGGCGGCGGACAACTCATCGCCTTTGCGCAATCGGCATTGGCTCAAAATGCTTTGCCTGCCGCACGAAAAGCCTTTCAGACCGCCATTGCAATGGACGCCAGTGTGCACGCCATTCAAATGGGCAAGTTAGGACTTGCGCGCGTCTTGGAAGCCGAAGCCCGACAAGCCTCAGAAAATCAAGTTCAGAAAGCCACCGATGCCATTCTTGCTTACAAAGATTACGCCAACACCTACCGCCAATCGCCTGAATCGCCCGAAGCCCTTTTGAGCGTTGCCGAATTGCAGTTTCAAATTTTGAAATCCCCTTCCGACGCCAAATTCACAATCGAGCAACTCGCTCAACGCCACCCCGACGCGCCCACGCTGCGCCGCGCTGAATTGCTTTTGGCACAAATTTTTTTCGCACAAGATAATTTTTCAGAGGCACGCGAAACTTTGAACGCGATGCTTAATCGTCCGTTCTTAACGCCGCGCCTTAAAGCCGATGCCGCGCTCCTGCTCGGACAACTTGCCTACTACGACGCCAACTTTGACGAAGCCCTCAAACGCTTTTCTGAAATTGAATCGCCTCGCGAAGCCAGTAACGACGCGCTTCTTCAACGTCTCGCCATTTTGAAAGGACTTGGCGATACGCTTAAAAATCCCAAAGCCCTCGATGCACTCCGACGCTTTGCTCTGATTGAAAAACAAATCGCTCAACAAAAAAACACCGTCGCGCTCGAATCCATCAAACAGTGGCTGAGCGACTTTGGCGGCTCAATTCTCACCGACGATGTGCTCTTCAAAAAAGGAACGGTTGAGGAAACGCTTGCGCCTAATCGTGCATTGGAAACTTATGAGCAACTTTTAGGCGCGTATCCGAAAAGTTATTACGCCGATAAATCGCTTTTTCGGCTTGGAATTCTCGCTGAAAAAATTTTGAAAAATCGCGACAAAGCCATTGCGTATTTTGAACAACTTATCAAAGATTATCCGCGCAGTTTTTTGGTAAAATCGGCTCGCGAAGAATTGCGCCGCTTGAAACAACCAAGTTGATTATTTTTTCAGACAACACTTCTCGAACATGCTGACGACGCAACTCACCGAAATTCGCCCCGCGTCCATTTCGCTGGGGCGCGGACTTGACCTCAAAAATCCTGTTCTGCTTGCAAGCGGAACGGTCTCTTACGGCGAAGAACTCTCCAAACTCACTGACCTTTCCAAACTTGGTGGGATTGTTACCAAAGCCATTTCGCTCGAGGTGCGCGAAGGCAATTTGCCGCAACGCATTGTTGAAACACCAGCAGGAATGCTCAACGCGATTGGGCTTGCCAATGTCGGCGTTGAAAAATTCATCGAGGAAAAAATGCCATTCTTGCGTGCGCAACAATTTCACACCGTTGTCAACATTGTGGGTAAGTCTGTTGATGACTATTGCGAGGTAGTGCGTCGCTTGGAAGATGTGGAAGGCATTAGCGGCTATGAAATCAATCTTTCTTGTCCGAATGTGAAAGGCGAGTGCATCATTTTCGGCGTCGATGAGCGCGCCACGTTTGAAATCACAAACGAACTTCGGAAATGCACGAATCGGCATTTGATGATAAAACTCACGCCGAATGTAACCTCTATTGCTACGATTGCCCTTGCGGCAGAGCGCGGCGGCGCAGATTCCGTTTCACTGATTAACACGGTTGTTGGAATGGCAGTCAATTACAAAACGCGCAAACCCTTGCTGAAAAATGTAACGGGCGGGCTTTCCGGTCCTGCCATTAAGCCGATTGCGCTTGCGAAGGTTTGGGAAGTCTATAACGCCGTTAAAATTCCGATTGTCGGCATGGGTGGCATTGCCAGCTTTGAAGACGCGATGGAATTTTTTCTCGTCGGAGCCAGTGCTGTGCAAGTTGGAACGATGAATTTCGTCTCGCCGAACATTGGCGCAACCCTTGCCGAACAAATTGAGCATTATTTTTCTACCGAAAATGGTGTTGCTTTCAAAAATTTTATCGGGTCGCTTGAAATTTAACTTTACAGATTTATGAAGATTCGTAGTGAGAAAGAAATTTTACACCCTGTTAATGAAACTCTGCTTAGCGGCTACCGTATATTTGCATCAGTTCAGGTACAATTTGTTCTTTCTCACACCAAAGACTCTGATTCCTACTTATCAGAGCCTCCTTTGTTGTTTTGTTGATAGAGGGACTCGGCTATAGGGCAGCCGAGTCTTTTTTTTCGATACTTTTCGGATAAAAATCTTCGGCACGCATATTGAAGGTCGTTAAGTCATCTAAGAAAACGCATCACTGTTGCGAAAATGAACGGTGATGTGTAACTTCTTGGACAGTTTAACTTCAAAATTACACACTTCATTTACACACTTAACCATCAGGAGGCATTCAAGATGAGCAAGAACAAATTTGAATTTCCGACAGAGGAAAAATTCCGCGCCGCCATTTTTGAAAATATGGG
>CALGMC010000180.1 GCA_937959145.1 uncultured Chlorobiales bacterium | reverse complement strand
ATAAGTATTCCCTGCTTGCGTTACAGAAAATTCTTGCATCGCTTCGAGCAAGGCGGATTGGGTTTTCGGCGGCGTGCGGTTGATTTCATCGGCAAGCACGATGTTGGCAAAAATCGCGCCTTGAATAAACTTGAAAAACTTGCGCTTGGTTTCATGGTCTTCTTCGAGAATTTCCGTGCCTGTGATGTCGGAGGGCATAAGGTCGGGCGTGAATTGAATTCGATTGAATTGCAAATCTAAGACCTTTGCCAAAGTCGAGACGAGCAATGTTTTTGCAAGACCGGGCACGCCGACCATCAAGCAGTGTCCGCGCGCCAGCACCGTCATGACAAGTTGCTCGATGATGTCGTCTTGACCGATGATGACTTTGTGCATTTCGGCTTTAAGCGACTTGAAGTCGTCGGAAAGTTGTTCAGCGAGGTGTAATTCAGTTGAAGCGGCGACTGACATAAAAGTTTAAGTAATGATGTTTCCTTCTGCATCTTCAACGGAAAGCCCGCCAAAGCGTTCCACTTGTTGGCTCACTTGGCTTGCATCGCCCGCAATCACAAATACAAACGATTCCGTGTGAAGATGTTTTGTTAGTGCGTCAAGAATTTGCTGACGCCCAAGCGCATTGATGGTGTCAATGTAAGTGTTGTAGTAAGATTTTGGCAATCCATAGAGTTCTACATTGGCAAGACGAACAGCGATTGAGGACGCAGTTTCATTTTGAATGACGAAATTTCCCGTAATGTATCGCTTCGCTGCGGTCAATTCTTTTTCGCTCACGCCCTCTTGCAACAGGCGATTGACTTCAAAGAGAATTTGCTCAATGGCTTCTCCGGTTACTTCGTTTCGAACTTGCGTTGAAATGTTAAAATCGCCTGCGAGTCGAAGCGCGTCGAAGCCGCTGCGGATTCCGTAAGTGAAGCCTTGCTTTTCGCGCAAGTTCATGTTGAGCCGCGAGCCGAAATATCCGCCCAAAATCATATTGCCCACATAGAGCGGAATGAACGCCTCATCGTTACGCGCAATCGAGAGATGCCCGATGTTCAAAACTGATTGCACCGCGCCGTCTTTTTTCACGAGCCGAACTTCATTTTGTGCACGCCTCTGGGGCAGTTCATAAAGCGGCTCTTCTACTTCGTGCGACGCCCACGCACCAAAATACTTTTCCGACAGCGACAGCATCGTAGCCGCCTCAACATCACCCGCCACCGTGATAAATGCACGATTAGCAAGAAAATGCTTGTGATAAAATTCAATCAACTGCTCCCTTGTGAGAGCTTTCAGCGATTCAACCGTACCAAGCGACGGATTGCCGTAAGGGTGCGGCGCATATATCAACCGATTGAAGGCTTCCGACGAGAGCCGCGTCGCATCGGCTTTTGAAAATTGCAACCGACTTAAACTCTGCTGACGCACAAACTCAATCTCACTTTCCAAAAATGCGGGATTCAACACCACATCTGAAAGAATCTCCAAACCTTTTTCCAAATGCTTACGCATCACCGTCAGCGAAACGCTTCCAAAATCAATCGAACTTGATGCGGTGAGTTCTGCACCCAGAAATTCAATTTCATCAGCGATTTCCTTTGCCGTGCGCTTGTGCGTTCCTTGTTGAAGTAGCGCGAAGACAAACGACGACGCTTTCAGTGTCTTTCCATCTAAAACCGAACCTGCACGAATGTAAAGGCGCACATTTACCACCGGCACATCGTGCTGTTCATAAAGCATTACCTTCAAGCCGTTTGAAAGCGTGTGCTCAACGGTATCAGGAAACGAGGCATGAATGGGTTCAGGATTGATGGGCGCAATGCGACGATCGAGTGTGCTCATAATTTGTTGAAGTGAAAAAGGGACTGTTTGCAGTCCCTTTGAAGATAATCAAAACACGGGCGTTTCTTCATATATGCCAAACTCTTGTCGCAAGACATCGCAAATTTCGCCGAGCGTTACATAACGATGAGCGGCTTCAATAAGCGGCGGCATGAGGTTTGCGCCGTCGCGCGAGGCTTTTGCAATCGCTTCCAGCGAGGCTTTCACTTCTCCATCATTGCGCGCGGCTTTGACTTCTCTCAACCGCTTGATTTGACGCTCTTCGGCTTCTTTGGTGATTTGCAAAATTGGAATATCGATTTTTTCATCTTTCTCAATGAAGTCATTGACGCCAACGATGATTCGCTCTTTGCGGTCGAGTTCTTGCTGATATTTATAGGCGGCGTTGGCAATTTCTTTTTGCATGTAGCCTTGTTCAATGGCTTCAATGACACCGCCGAGTTTATCAATGGTTTCAAAATACTTTTCGGCTTCTTGCTCCATTTTTTCGGTGAGGGCTTCGACATAATAACTGCCGCCGAGCGGGTCGACGGTGTTGATTACGCCCGTTTCGTAAGCGATAATTTGCTGTGTGCGAAGCGCAATGCGCACGGCTTTATCCGATGGAAGCGCGAGGGCTTCGTCCATTGAGTTGGTGTGGAGCGATTGCGTGCCGCCCAGCACTGCCGCAAGGGCTTGAAGCGCGACGCGCACAATGTTGTTTTCAGGCTGTTGGACGGTGAGCGTACAACCTGCGGTTTGCGTGTGGAATCGCAGTTGCCACGAGCGTTCGTCTTTTGCGCCGTATTTGTAACGCAGTCGCTTCGCCCAAATTTTTCGCGCCGCTCTGAACTTGGCAATTTCTTCGAAGAAATCGTTGTGAGAATTGAAGAAGAACGAAATGCGCGGCGCAATGTCGTCGACGTCAAGTCCTGCATTGATTGCATGCTCGAGATATGCAAATCCGTCGGCAAGCGTGAAGGCAAGTTCTTGAACTGCCGTTGAGCCTGCTTCTCTGATGTGATAGCCTGAAACAGAAATCGGATTGAACTTCGGCGTTTCTTTGGCGCAGTAGGCGAACATATCGGTAACAATGCGCATTGACGGCTTCGGCGGAAAGATGTATTCTTTTTGGGCGATGTATTCTTTGAGAATGTCGTTTTGAATCGTGCCGCGCACGTTTTTCAGATTGCACCCTTGCTTTTGCGCGACAGCGGCAAAGTAAGCGAGCGCAATCATCGCCGTTGAGTTGATGGTCATTGAAGTTGAAACTTGCTCCAAATTGATTCCATCAAAAATCACTTCCATATCGGCAAGCGAAGAAACCGAAACGCCACACACGCCGACCTCACCTGCCGCCAGCGGTGCGTCGCAATCCCAGCCCATCAAGGCGGGCAAATCAAAGGCGACCGAAAGCCCTGTTTGCCCGCGCTCCAAGAGAAACTTATAGCGTTGGTTCGTTTCTTCGGGCGTTGCGAAGCCTGCAAACAGCCGCATCGTCCAAAGTTTGCCTCGATAAAGATTGTTGTGAATCGAGCGCGTGTAAGGAAATTCGCCGCTGTTTCCAATTTCGGTGTTGTAGTCGATGTGTGCCGTGTCGAGCGGCGTGTAGAGGGGTTTAATTTTTTCCCAACTCAAATTTTCATACTTGGCGGGAAGTTCTTTCGTCGCGCGATTTTTCTCGAGCCATCGTTGAAAATCGGCTTCGAGTTTCTCGAAGTCTGTTGCAAGATGCGTGTCGATTGCCATAGTTAGAATTGGATTAGTTCATTATCAGTTAAGTGTCAGGAAGTTAGTTATTGGCTTCATTATCTTACAAGTTAAATTTTACAAGTTAAACGCAAAGAAATTCTGCGGCAATCAAATTCGTCAATCGATGCGAACTGATAAGCTCACCTATCTTATTTTCAAGCGTTTGCCGCAAGGCTTTTTCTCGCTCATTGGCAGAGATGCAAGCGATGCCGAAAAGTATCTCTTCAAGTCCGTTGAACTTAAAGAAACGGCGTTCCGCATTGATGCGATTTTTCAGCCGAAGATAGGCGACGACCTAACCTACTTCGTCGAGGCACAGTTTCAAGCCGATGAAGCCTTTTATGGTCGATTTTTTGCGGAGATTTTTTTGTATTTGAAACAGTTTGAAGTTGGCGAGTGGCAAGGCATTGTTATTTATCCAAGTCGCAGGGTTGAGACGAAGAAAATCCGTCCGTATCAAAAACTGCTCGATATCGGTCTTGTCAAGCGGATTTATTTGGACGAGTTGCCCCTGAAAAACAACGACCCGTCAGCACTGTTCAAACTACTTATCGAGCCTGAAACAAGTGCGCCACAACTTGCGCGCGATTTGATTGCCAGTTCCACATTATATTTAGATGTTGTTCAGCAAATTTTGTTTTACAAATTCAAAGACAAAAGTCGGAGGGACATTATGAAACTGCTCGGCATTGAAGAAGAAATTCTGCGCGAAACCCGAGCCTTCCAAGAAATTTTGGAGGAAGGCAGACAGGAAGGTCTTGAAAAAGGAAAACTCGAGGGCATAATCGCAGGCAAGATTGAAGGTAGACTCGAGGGCAAGATTGAAGGCAAGATTGAGGGCAAACTTGAAACCGTTCCGATTCTAAGACGACTTGGCTTATCGGACGAGCAAATCTCAAAAGAACTTGGTCTGCCGCTTGCTGATGTGCAGCGCGTTCCGAAAGCCAGCCAGTAATGCCGTCTATTACTACTTCTTCAAATTACGACGCTCTTTCCTTGCTTAAATCATAACTGATGCCTTTCCATTGCACATTGCGGCTGAAGCCAATCACCACAGGCACAAGAAAGACAAATGCGTAGTAGTAGAGTTCGAACAACAAGAAATACTTCAAAAGCCACATCTCGCGTAGTTTTTTCAGAACGGGAAATACGATGAGGAAATCGGCTATGAACTTTATGCCCAGCACGCTAAGCGCAATTTCAATCGGAAGCAAACCAAAGGCAAGCAGGCTGAAGAGATGCACAAGAAACATGAGCAATGCAAAGAAACTATGAACGGCACTCGCGTCTAATCCGCCGAGCGTCCATCGCTTTTTCTGTGCGTAAAGGTCGGCGGCGGTCTGCATCGGCTCAGTGAAGTTGTGCGTTTCGTAAAGCGTCGGGAAAACGATTTTCCAGCGCGACTTCAGAATCGCTTGAAAGAGCGCGAAATCTTCCGTGATGCTGAATTTGATATTTTCATATCCACCGATTTCCTGATAGGTTTGTTTGCGAAAGGTGAAATTATTTCCGATGCCACCAATCGGAAAGCCAACAGAGGCACGCCCCGAACTAACCCCCAAAATGTAGCACCAATCGAGCGACTGCATGGCTGAAAACCAGTTATCCCGTTTGGTTTTATCAAGTTCTTTTGGAATCGTAATGCCGCAGACAAGCCCGACATCGTCAGTGAAAAATTTCAATGTTTCTTTTATCCAAGTTTTTTGAACAATGCAATCGGCATCGGTGAGAAAAATAAACTCGCCTTTTGAGCGTTCGACGGCTTGATGGACGGCATTGGCTTTGCCGCGAATTTTTCGATTTTGGTCGGCACGATGCAGATGAACGAATGGAAAACGTCGCGCATAGTCCTCGACGATGTTTGGGGTTGCATCGGTTGACGCCCCATCGCTAATGATAATTTCCAATCGGTCATGCGGATAATCAATCTCAACGAGCGAATCGAGCGTTCGCGCGATGTTTTGCTCTTCATTGCGTGCGGCAACGACAACCGATACAAACGGCAATTTGTCAGGTAACTTACGGTGCTTTGGCAATCGATTCAGACCCCAATAAAATAAGCACGATTGAACAAGGTAAAATGCGAGAAGGGCAATGGTGATTGCCAAAAAAATGGTCATTGCGACGTGGTTTAGTTTTTTTGCGGGCGTGGCGTATATTTGCGGCTTTCTAAATTCAATTCAGTTAAGCCGAATTCTAAAACGCACGGCTATCGCTGTGCGTGAAACTAACATATTCCATCGGAACTCTTCAATATGGTTATGAACAAAATGCGCGAAAGCGCGAAATGGCTCTTCGTCGTGTTGATTGTTGCCTTCGTCATCACGATTGTCTTCGAGTGGGGCATGGACTTCACCGGATTGCAAAACCGTCCTAACGAAGCTGGACGCATTGATGGCAAACCGATTACCCTCAAAGAATATGAACGCCTTTACAAAGCATACATCGACAATTACCGCCAGCAATCGCAAGGCGCGGAAATTGACGACGCCTTAGACGCGCGCATTCGCGACCAAGTCTGGAACGACCTCGTTGAGCGCGAATTGCTCACCAAAGAATATGAAAAGCAGGGCATTAAAGTGAGCGACCAAGAAATCGTCGATGCCATTTTCTCTGATAATCCGCCTGATTTTCTTGCGCAACAATTTCGCGACCCCAAAACCGGCAAAATCAACAAGGAAGCCTTAATGCAAGCCGCCGCCGCTCCTGAAAACAAAAAAGCATGGATTCAGGTCGAAGAATATGTTCGCCAAATCAAAATGCGCGAAAAACTCGAGCGTCTGCACCTCGCCTCTGTCCGTGTCAGCGATGAAGAAGCGCGAATCAAATTTCATCAAGACCGCTTGAAACTTACAGGCAAATTTGTTCTGCTGGATTTTTCTCGCACGAAGCCCGATTCAATGTATAACATCAGCGACGGCGAAATTTCGGCTTACTACCGCGACCACCGCGACGACTACAAGCAAGAGCCCAACCGCTCCGCCAAGTTCGTTTTCTTCCCAAACACACCGACCCCCGAAGACACGCTCTCGATTGAAAACGACCTCAAAAAACTCGTCCGCGAATTTGCTGAAACCAAGAACGATACTGATTTCATCAACATTCATGGCGACCAACCGCCGAACTTTGGTAAATCATTCGCGCACGGCTCTATTAGCCCTGAACTTGATGAAGCGATTTACAAGGGCGAAGTGAAAGCGGGCATGGTGATTGGTCCTGTGCGCGAATTTGGTGAGTTCAAACTCATTAAAATTACCGACGTCAAACAAGATGGCGAGCCTGTGGTGCGCTCGTCGCATATCCTCTTACAGCCCTCAGGTAGCACGAAAGCCGATACGCTCAAAACGATTGACGAAGCCAAAGCCCTTTTGGCACGCATTAAAAAAGGCGAAATTTCTTTCGAAGATGCGGCGCGTCAAAATTCAAAAGATGGCTCGGCGCAAGGCGGCGGCGACTTAGGCTGGTATGGCAAAGGCAGAATGGTGAAGCCGTTTGAAGATGCTTCGTTCTCGGGCAAAGTCGGCGACCTTATCGGTCCTGTTCAAACGCAGTTCGGAATTCACTTGATTAAAATTACAGGACGCGATACGCGCGATGTTAAAGGCGTTGAACTTGTCAAAAAAATCGTTCCAAGCCCTTCAACGATTGACCGCCAACGCCGTGCCGCCAGCGAGTTTCAATACTTCGCCTCCGAAGAAGGCTTCGATAAAGAAGCCGAAAAGAAAGGCTACGAAGTGCGCCAAACCGGACAGTTCTCAAAAGGCGGATTCATTCCGATGCTTGGCACAAGCGCAAGCGTGATGAAGTTCGCTTTCAATGCCAAAGAAAATCAAATCAGCGAAGTGATTGCCGTGAAAGATGGATTCGCTGTGATGCAACTCGTTGAGAAAAACGATGACGGCTACCGCCGCCTCGACGACAATCTCAAACGCGACATCAAAAACAAACTGATTCGTGAGAAGAAACTCGCCGAACTGCGCGAGACCGCAAAAAAACTCGTTGAGCAATCGGGCAACGACCTTCAAAAACTCGCTTCGCTCGATTCAGGCTCTGTTGTGCGTGAGTTCAACGGCGTCTCGCTTCAAAGCCCGAATGTTGCAGGATTAGGTCGTGAGGCTAATTTCGTCTCGATTATCTCCACGATGGAAGTCAATCAACTCTCTAAACCGATTGATACCAATCGCGGCGTTGCTATCGCTATGCTTACTGCAAAAGAATCAGGCAAGGACGAAGACTTTGAATCGCAAAAGGAAACGCTCCGCAATCAACTCTTGCAAGAAAAGAAAACTCAAGTTCAACAAAATTGGGTTCAAGCCTTGAAGAAGAAAGCCGATATTGAAGACAATCGAATGATGTTCTAATTGCTTTTGTGTGGAACTGAAACAAACGAAAGCCTTGTTCGAAAATCACGAGCAAGGCTTTTATATTCCGACATTAGCCTTCTCAAATTCGTAATTTCAAAGAAGTTTAATTTCACCAATAAAACGACGCAAGACCCGAATGCGCCTGTTCTCAATTCTACTGCTTTGCTTCTTCATCACGCCGATGCTTTCCGCACGCGACACCGTATCACAAGCCGATTCCGCCTATCGCGCCTTCAATTATCCGCTTGCCATCGAGCTCTATGAAACGCTCGACGACGCTGATAAAACTGCGGACGTGTGTATCAAACTCGCCGACGCTTATTTCTACGGCGGCTATGAACTTCCAAAATCCAAACAAGAAGCAATGTATCTCAAAGCGAAATCCGCGCTTGAACTTGCTCTAAAAAAATCGCCCGCAAACCCTGACATTTACGCCCGTCTCGGTCAAGTTACAGGTCAAATCGCACTCTTTCGTGGCAATAAAGAAAAAGTGAAATTAGGATTGGAAATCAAGGAATATGCTGACAAAGCCCTCGCGCTTGACGCAAGCAACGCCATGGCGAACGCCGTCTTGGGAATTTGGCACTTTGAATTGGCAGGATTGGGATTCGTTGAGCGCACTTTTGCAAAACTTCTTTTCGGTGGCGTGCCTGAAGGCAGCTATGAACAATCAGCAAAACATCTCGCGAAAGCCGTTTCACATAGCCCTGAAGTTATTTTCTACCGCAACGCCTACGCCAAAGCCTTGCTCAAACTTGGGCGCGACGCCGAAGCCAAACAGCAACTTGAAATCGCTTTGAAACTCCCGCTTATTGTTGCAGGCGATAAACAAAACAAACGCGAATCGCGCCTTTTGCTCGCCGATATTTAACACACGGTTTAACGCGCGGTATTTGCAATTCGCCATAGCAACGCTTGCACGCCTAAGTGATAACTTGTTTCGCCGAAGCCAGAAATGACGCCGATGCAGACTTCCGAAATGAACGAGTGGCGACGAAAAGGCTCACGCGCAAACACATTCGAAAGATGCACTTCCACAACGGGCAACTGAATTGAGGCAATCGCATCGCGCAAGGCAATCGAGGTATGCGTCAGCGCGCCGGCATTCAGCACCACCCCTTGAACGCGCCCACTATCTTCTGCCTCAAAGAGTTTTTCAATCAGCGCACCTTCGCTTTCACTCTGAAAAAATTCAAACGCGACTTCTTTGAAGGCTTG
>CALGMC010000179.1 GCA_937959145.1 uncultured Chlorobiales bacterium | reverse complement strand
TTTTCTTACCTTTGTGCCGCTTGTTCTTAGAAGTTAAATACACTCTCCAAAATGGGCAGTTCTCTTCTCAGTCTCACCATCTTTTTTCCAATTCTATTCGGCATTCCGCTGTTGTTTTTCAACCGTGAAAAAATTGCGATTGCAAAAAGTTACGCCTTTGCAGTCTCGCTTTTGGCATTTGTGATGGCGGCGTCGCTTCTGCTTAATTTTGACCCATCGCAGGGCGTTCAGTTTAAGCACGTCGCGCTCGAAGCATGGCTTGGTGAGGGAACAGACGTGAAGTATGTGGTTGGACTTGACGGCATTTCTGTGTTGCTCTTTGCCTTCAGCGCGCTGGTCTTTCCGTTGGTTATTCTCGGCACTTGGACGAGCGTTCAAAAAAATGTGAATGAGCATCTCTTCTTTTTGCTCACGCTTGAAACATGTATTCTCGGCATATTTTCCGCGCTCGACCTTTTCCTTTATTACATTTTTTGGGAGGCGATGCTCATTCCGATGTATTTCCTCATCGGCATTTGGGGCGGAGCGAATCGCGCCTTTGCCGCAACGAAATTTTTCATCTACATGCTCACGGCGTCGCTGGTGATGTTGGTAGGGATTATCTACATTGGTATTCGTGGTGCTGACCTCAACGGCGGCGTCTTCACAACGGATTATCAAAAATTACTGATGCTCGATTTGCCGTTCTCGGTTCAAGCCATTTTGTTTTGGCTCTTCGCGATTAGTTTTCTCGCTAAAGCCCCGCTGTTCCCGCTTCATACTTGGCTTCCAGAAGTCTATGCCGAGTCGCCGATTTCCGCCATTGTTACAGGCGTCTTGCTCAAAATGGCGACCTACGCGCTCATTCGTTTCAATGTGGGCTTGTTTCCGGAGGCGTCGGCATATTTTTCAACGCTCATTGTCGTGCTCTCGATTGTCTCCATCATTTACGGCGCGGCGATTGCGCTCGTTCAAAAAGAAATGCGTCGCGTGCTCGCGTATTCTTCCATCAGCCACTTAGGATTTTTAACGCTCGGCATTTTCGCTTTCACCGAAGAGGCAATGCAGGGCGCGATTCTGCAAATGGTCAATCACGGACTTTCAACAGGCTTGCTCTTTATGCTGGTTGGATTTTTGTATGAACGCCGAAACACCGATAGGCTTTCGGATTATGGCGGATTGAAAAAAGTGATGCCGCTCGGCGCAATGTTCTTCACGATTGCAATGCTTTCATCGATTGGGCTTCCGGGATTGAACGGATTTGTGGGCGAGTTTTTGATTCTCGTCGGCGCGTTCAGGTCGCCAATTTTGCAGAACGGAACGTTCGCTGTTTTGGGGGCAATCGGCGTGATTCTTTCCGCCGTTTATATGCTTCCGATGTTTCAAAAAGTGTTCTTGGGAGAATTAACGAGCGATGAGAATCGGCGCATTTCCGATTTGAACCTTCGCGAAAGCGCAGTAGCAGTTGTGTTCGTGATTTTAATTGTCTGGATTGGCATTGCGCCGAATCCATTCCTCAAACTTTCTGAAAAAAGCACGGCGAGCGTGATTGAAAAAGTTCAACAAAACTCATCGCTCTCCATCAAGTAGTATCACTCCAAATTTGTTCGTCTATTATGGCACTTCACGATTTATTGCTTGCTCTTCCCATTACCTTCGCCACGCTTTGGACGATTTTACTCATCGTGGCTGAAGCAACCGCAAAGCGCGCACAACTGACCTTTTCGCTGACGAGCGTCGGCTTTTTGATTTTAATTACGATGATGCTCTTTCCGAGCGAGCAAGGATATGCCTTTGGTGAGATGATGCGGCTTTCACCGTATTCGCAATTTGCAAATTTCGTCTTCGCGCTTTCAGGATTGCTGGTGATTACGCTCTCACAAAGCTACCTTGCCAAAGAGAACATTCACTTCGGCGAGTATTACATCATCGTTTTTATTGCGACGCTGGGCATGATGCTCATGGCAAGTGCGGCGCACATGGTGGTGCTGTTTATCGGGTTGGAAATTATGTCGATTGCGCTTTATGTGCTGGCGGGCATTATGCGCAAAGACCTTCGCGCCAACGAAGCGGCGATGAAGTATTTTCTTTTGGGCGCATTTTCGTCAGGATTTTTCCTTTATGGCATTTCGCTCATTTACGGTGCGACGGGCGAGATGACGCTGTTCAAAATCGGAATCTACTTACAAGAAAACGGCGCAACATCGCTCTTCTGGATTGGACTCTCGCTGATGATGGTCGGATTTTTGTTCAAAATTTCGGCGGTGCCATTTCACCAATGGACGCCTGATGTGTATGAAGGCTCACCAACGCCGTCGACGGCACTGATGTCGACGGCCTCCAAAGCGGCGGCATTCACCGCACTGATTACGGTGGTGCTGAATGTCTCTTCGCAAACGGAGAATAACTCGAGTTGGATTTTCGCGCTCTCAACCATTGCAGTTTTAACGATGGTGGTTGGAAATATCGCCGCGCTTTCACAGGATAATTTGAAGCGAATGTTGGCGTTTTCTTCTGTTGCGCATGCGGGCTATATGCTTGTGGGCATTGTCGCAGGAAACGATGCGGGATACAGTGCGGTGCTTTACTACGCGCTGATTTATTCGCTGATGAACATCGGCGCGTTTGGCGTGATTGCGCTCATTGAACAGCATCGAGAACTGACAAGCGCGTCGGATTATGCAGGATTGTTCAAAGAGAAACCGCTTCTTGCAGGCGTGATGGCACTTTTTATGCTCTCGCTGACGGGCATTCCGCCGTTTGGGGGATTTATCGGAAAGTATAAACTCTTCGCCGCCGCCGTTGAAAGTGGCTTGTCGTGGCTGGCGGTGGTCGGCGTGCTTGCCAGTGCCGTGTCGGCGTATTACTACCTGCGCGTCGTGATGTTCATGTTCATGCGCGAACCGCAATCGGAGAATCAATTTGAGGGCGTTGTGCTTAATCCCACGCTCGTTTTAATTGCGTTGCTCGTTTTTCTGCTTGGAATTTTTCCGACGGGCATGCTTCGCTTCGCCAGTGAAGCCATGAAATTTGCGTTCAGTCTGTAACCAAAAGTCATCGCCCGAGACAACGCACAATCTCATTCTCACTTGACTGTGAGAATTACATCACACGATTTCGACTTCTTTCCTTGAATCGTTCAAAGGCAAGGTCGATGAGCCGCGAGATGAGTTCAGAATACGACAAGCCTGCCGCCAAAAACATTTTCGGATACATGCTAATTGAGGTGAAGCCGGGAATCGTATTGATTTCGTTGATGAAGAGTTTATGGGTTTCTTTTTCCAAGAAGAAATCCACGCGCGCCATGCCTTCACCATTTACGGCTTTGAACGCTGTTATCGCTTGCTTCTGAACTTCATTGCTGATGCGTTTTGGCAACTTGGCGGGAATGAAGAGTTTAGAATCGCTTTTAATGTATTTGGCTTCGTAATCGTAAAATTCATTGCACGGCACAATTTCACCGACAACAGAGGCTATCACTTCTTCATTTCCCAAAACGCCTACTTCCAACTCTCGCACATTCAATCCTTGCTCGATTAAAATTTTTCGGTCGTAAAGTGCGGCAAGTTTGAGAGCGTCTTCAAGTTGCGTTCGGTTTTTGGCTTTTGAAATTCCGACCGATGAGCCAAGATTGGCAGGCTTGACGAACATCGGATACGGGAGTGCCTTTTCACATCGCTTGACCACAGCGTTCACATTTGCTTCCACTTCGTTGCGAAATCCAACAACATAACTCACAACATTTAATCCCGCCTCTTTGAAAGTTGCTTTTGCGGTTGCTTTATCCATCGTGAGTGCAGACGCCAAAACGCCATTTCCGACGTAGGGCACGTTCATCATTTCAAGCAAGCCTTGCACCGTGCCGTCTTCGCCAAAAGTGCCGTGCAGAACCGGAAAGGCGACGTCGATTTTTGAGAAGTCGAACTTAAATTCGCCTTTAAGTTTTGCCACGCGCATTTTCTCTTTTTCGAGGGCGGCTGAATTTTTTATCAACGCTTCATAGTTGTTTTCTAACACAGAGCGCGAAGCGGATTCATTGAGCCAGTTGCCGTCGCGCGTGATGTAGATGGGAAGCAGATTGAACTGTTTAGAATTGACGGCGGCGGCAACCGAGCGCGCAGAAATGATTGAAATTTCGTGTTCGCCGCTTCGTCCGCCGAAAAGCAGAGCCAGTGTTTTTTTCATTGAATTGATAGAAAAATGAAGCGCAAGATTAGCGAGAAAGCGCGAGTTGCACAAGTGTTTTCAAATGTTTGATTCAAAATGTTATCTTGTTTTCAATTTTAACCGACTTAAAGAAAGGAAGTAAGTAGTATGCCTTCGATTGAAAATCCCAAAACCGCCGCAAAACTCCCTTACGCCGCCACATTTCAAAACGCGATTCAACGAATTCTCTCTTACAATTGGCGCACCGGCATGTGGGCATGGATTCTTCACCGCGGGAGTGGCATCGGCATGGTGATTTATCTAACCATTCACGTCTTTGGACTTCGCGCCCTATATGACCCCGTCCAATTTGACGCGCTCATGTCGACCTATCGCAGTCCGCTTTTCAAGATTGGCGAGTTTGCCTTGCTGGCGATTGTAACGTATCACTCCATCAACGGCTTCCGAATTGTGATGGTGGATTTTCTTGGTTGGTCGCCAAAGCAAAAGAAAATGTTTTATGCAACGCTCGCGCTTTCGGCGTTAATCATCTTGCTTGGTGGCTATCCGATTATTGCGCCGTATTTCATCACACCATTCATTAAGTAATTTCAAACAAAGGAGTATCAACATGTCTGATAGAAGTGCAAAGAAAAGCGGGGCATTTGGTTGGTTTATGCAACGCATTTCGGGCATCGTCTTGCTTGCCACGCTGATTGGTCACTTTTGGGTTCAACACATGCCGACCAATTATTTGGCTGACGAAAACGAATACCTTGCCATTCGCGAAGCCTACGCTGCTAAAAATCCTGAATACAAGAAAGCCGTTGAGGAAGGGTTAATTTCCGACCCGAAGTTCGGCGAACACATCATCACTTACGAAAAAGTAACGAAGCGACTTTCCAATCCGCTCTGGAAAGTCTTCGATATGCTGTTTTTGATTTTCGGCTTGTATCATGGATTTAACGGCATGCTCAACATCATTGACGACTATGCCAAAAACAAAGGGGTTAAACTCACGCTTGTTGCGGTCTGTTGGATTCTTGCGATTTCGCTTTTCGTCGTCGGCACGCAAACCGTTTTGACGGCAGGACCTTACAATCCGCCGAGTTTCAGTTTAAGCCATCTTTTGCCCTGATGAATTTATCGTCAGAGTGAAGCGTTCAACATGGTTCAAACCGGTATTATTCAAATTGTTATTACTCAAACTTAAACAGCAGTAAAGCATTATGTCCGTTATCAATCACGATGTTATTATTGTCGGCGCAGGGTTAGCAGGGTTGCGCGCCGCCGTTGAAGCCGCCGAGTATTGCGATGTGGCAGTGATTTCCAAGTTGCATCCGCTACGCTCGCACAGCGGTGCGGCACAGGGCGGAATTTGCGCCGCATTGGGAAATGAAGAAGAGGATTATCCACTTTGGCATGCCTTTGACACCGTCAAAGGTGCAGATTATTTGGGCGACCAAGACGCAATCGAGGTGATGTGCAACGATGCGCCGCGTGCCATCATTGAAATGGAACACTTCGGCGTGCCATTCTCGCGCACCAAAGAAGGCAAAATCGCGCAACGCCCGTTTGGCGGACATACACGCAACTTCGGCGAAGCCCCTGTGCGCCGCGCTTGCTACGCCGCCGATAGAACCGGGCATGTGTGTTTGCATACGCTCTACGAGCAGTGCATCAAGCGCAAAGTCCGATTCTATAGCGAGTATCAAGTGTTGGATATTTGCGAAACAGAAGGCGTTGTTTGTGGCGTCGTTACTTACAACATTCGCACGGGCGAAATTGATGTCTTCAATTCCAAAGCAGTGATGTTTGCCACAGGCGGATTTGGACGCGCTTACAAAACCACTTCCAATGCACACGCCAACACTGGCGACGGACTCGGCATCGTGATGCGACACGGCATTCCGCTTGAAGATATGGAGTTCGTGCAGTTTCACCCGACGGGTTTATACCGCTTGGGCATTCTTGTAACCGAAGGCGCACGCGGCGAAGGCGGCGTATTGCGCAATGCCTCTGGCGAACGCTTCATGGAACGCTACGCGCCAACTGTCAAAGACCTTGCCCCGCGCGACATGATCTCGCGATGTATGTATCAAGAAGTGCGTGAAGGGCGCGGCGTTGGGACTTCAAAAGATTATATCAATCTCGACCTTACCCACCTTTCGCTCAAACAAATTGAGACGAAACTCCCTGAAATTTCAACCTTCGCGAAAATTTATCTTGGCGTCGATCCGTCTAAAAATCCGATTCCTGTTCAGCCGACTTGCCACTACGCGATGGGCGGCATTCCAACGAATGTTGATGGGCGGGTTGTTACTGATGAAAAGAATACGGTCAAGGTTGGCTTCTGGGCGGCGGGCGAATGTGCCTGCGTTTCGGTTCACGGCGCGAATCGACTTGGCACAAATTCTTTGCTCGACCTCATCGTCTTCGGGCGTAGAGCGGGCAAAGACATCGTTCAGTTCGTCCGCGAAACCAAAGGCAAAATGCCCGTTCAAAAAGATGCCGACAAAAAAGTGCGCGAGAAAATCAATAACATTCTTTCCCGCACCAAAGGCGAGTCTGTCGGAAAAATTCGCGAAGACTTGCAACAGATGATGATGGATAAGGTCTCCGTCTTTCGCACCGAAGAACTGCTTGCCAGCGCGTGCCGCGATATTAAGTCGCTTCGTGAACGTGCTAAAAACGCCGTCGTTCAAGACAAAGGCAAAGAGTTCAACACCGACTTGCTCGATGCGATTGAACTTGAATTTATGATTGACTATTCTCAAACCGTGATTGAAGGCGCGTATCATCGTAAAGAATCGCGCGGCGCACATGCCCACGAAGATTATCCAAAACGCGACGACGCCAACTTCATGAAGCATACACTCTGCCTTGTCGACGAAAGCGGACACAGCGAAGTCAAATATAAACCCGTCAATATGGCACTTGCTGAACGCGACTGGGAATACCGCGAAAAGTTCGTCGCCAAAGAACGCAAATACTAATAAGCACACGGGGAGCGGATTCAAATTCCGCTCCTTTTCCGTTTTCAAAAATCAAAAATTCTTGCATCGGAATGATTGTTATCACAGGCGGAGCAGGTTTTATTGGTAGCGCAATGCTTTGGAAACTCAATCAAGTTGGCATGACGGATGTCTTAGTGGTCGACGAACTTGGCTCAACTGAAAAATGGAAAAACCTCGTCGGACTTCGCTTCACCGATTACATTCACAAAACCCTCTTCCTTCAAAAACTACTCGACGAAAAAATTCCGCGCATTGACGCAATTCTTCATCTTGGCGCAAATAGTTCAACCACCGAGCGCGACGTTGAAAGTTTGATGGATAACAACTACGCCTACACTAAAGACCTCGCCATTTACGCCGTTCAACGCGGCATTCGGTTTATTTATGCGTCCAGTGCCGCCACCTACGGCAACGGCGAACACGGCTACAAAGACGACGACGCAACCATGCTCAAACTTCGTCCCCTCAATGCCTACGGCTATTCCAAACACCTTTTTGACCTCTGGGCGCACCAACATCACCTTCTCGATAAAGTTGTTGGGCTTAAATTTTTCAATGTCTTCGGTCCGAATGAATACCACAAAGGCGATATGGCGAGCGTTGTCTATAAAGCGTTCAATCAAATTTTAGAGTCGGGTTCGGTCAAACTCTTCAAGTCTCACAAAGACGGCTTTAACGATGGCGAGCAACTGCGCGATTTTGTTTATGTCAAAGACTGCGTTGAAGTGATGTATTGGCTTTTGAATCATCAGGAGGTTCATGGCATTTTTAATCTTGGCACAGGCAAGGCGAGAAGTTTCAAAGATTTAGTTACGGCAACCTTCAATGCGATGCAGAAGCCCATTAACATTGAGTATATTCCCATGCCTGAACATCTGCGTGGCAAGTATCAATACTTCACCGAAGCCGACATGACGAAACTCGCTTCTGTTGGCTGTCCGATTGAGTTTCGCTCGCTTGAAGAAAGCGTGTTTGATTATGTTCAATCGCACTTGCTCAAAGAGCCCCAAGAATTGGCGTCGCTTGATTCAACGGCAGTAGAACTTACTGCTCGCGCCTGATGCATGACGTGCGACTGTGATATTTCGCGCTTTAACGACTTAACTTTTTGTTGATGAAAACCCTCGTCTTATCGGTTGTCGGAAGAGATTTAGACGATGCCCTTTCTTTCAACCGCTTGAAAGCCGATGTTAAAAAATTGGCGTCGCGCTTTCGCCTCGTCGTTATTCACGACGCGCGATTTCAATATGAACGACAAACCCGCCAGCCCTTTCCTGACAAGCCTTCACAAGCCGACCTTGAACGCTACGCCGATTCGCTCGTCCAACTCGGAAAAGTATTTACCTCGAAACTTTCCGAAGACCTTATTCCTGCATTGCAGATGAACGCGCACCATTTAGGTTTAATTCAAACCGAACAGTCGCCTGATGAGGCAATGGGTAGAATTGTTGCGGTCAAAAAAGATGTTCTACAAAAGCAGTTTGCTCAAAATGCTGTTCCAATTCTCGCGCCTATCACGAAAACAAAGTCGGGACGGTTGAGTTTTATTCCGTCGGATATGATTGCGTCGCGGCTTGCGTCTGAACTTCGTGCTGATTTGCTCTTTTTCATTGACGAAATGCCGACGCCTTCGCGCAAAGCCGAGCGAGAGAAATTTGCACAAGAAAGTTTAGCCCACAGCACGCAGCGTGCCTTTGTCTGCACGCTTTCTGGACTTGAAGCCGTCGCGCTTCGTGGCGAATCACATTCATCTGAGATTCTTCTATCAACAACCACTTAACCCATACGCAACTTGGAACAAGAGAGAAAATTTTCGCTTAAAGGTGCAGAGCCAATGCTCATCTTCGGCGCACAAGATGCCTATCTGAAACGCATTGAATCAGAGTTTAGCGAGGTGAGCATCATCGCACGCGGCAACGATGTTACTTTGCGCGGTGAAGAAGAAGAAGTCAGGCGCGTTGAGAAAATTTTTGTCGAGTTGCTTACGCTGGTCAATCGGAATGGCGAATTGCAGGTGCGCGATGTCGAAGCCGTTATTCGCCTCTCGACGCTTGGAGAGGCACGCCCAATGCAAGCAAAGGATAGCAGAGAATTGATTGAAGGCGAAGGTGATGTGATTGTTGTAACCCGAACAGATGCCGTGCGCGCCAAAACAGCGGGACAAAAGCGCATGGTTTATGAATCTAAACGCAACGATATTGTTTTTGCGATAGGTCCGGCAGGCACAGGCAAAACTTACACCGCCGTTGCCATCGCCGTTGCCGCGCTTAAAGCCAAACAGGTTCAACGCTTGGTGCTGGCGCGCCCTGCCGTTGAAGCAGGTGAAAGTTTAGGGTTCTTGCCCGGCGACTTACAGCAAAAAATTGACCCCTACTTGCGCCCGCTCTACGACGCACTCTCCGATATGCTCACGCCTGAAAAGCTCAAAGAGTATATGGAGAAAAAAGTGATTGAAGTGGTGCCGCTTGCCTATATGCGCGGACGCACGCTCAACAATGCCTTTATCATTCTTGACGAGGCGCAAAACGCAACCAACATGCAAATGAAAATGTGCCTCACGCGGCTTGGCGTCCATTCCAAAGCCATTATCACCGGCGACACCACGCAAATCGATTTGCCTAAAAAATCCGAATCGGGCTTATCAGAAGCCCCGACGCTTCTGGGCGGCATTCAAGGCATTTCGTTCGTTTATCTCGATAAATCCGACGTCGTGCGGCACCGCTTAGTGCGCGATATTATCGATGCTTACGAAAAGCGCACAAGCGAGCCGCGCAATGAAGAGCGTCGTCAACAAGAACGCCGCGAAGACGACCGCCTGAAAACGCTTGCTCCAAAACTTGGCTCGTCGCTTTGAGCATCACCGCTATGCGTATTTGAGCCACTTGAAAATCTCGGCGAGCGTTGGCTTCTTGCCATACATCAGCACGCCAACACGGTAGACTTTCGCCGAGAAAAGCATAACTCCGTAGAACGTCCCGACCATAAGCGTGATTGATAACAGCACTTGCCAAAACGGCACATCGGTTATGGTCAGTCGCCCCATCATTAAAATGGGCGAGAAGAATGGAATCAACGAGAGCACAACCGACGCGACCGAATCGGGCTTTGAAATCACATAGTTCATCGCGATAATCGGAATAATGATGAGAAAGGTTATCGGCGTGGTGAGCGGTTGCGCATCTTGCGCATTTTCAAATGCCGAGCCGACAGCGGCATAAAGCGTGGCGTAAATCAAATAGCCTAAAATGAAATACAAGACAAAGTAAACGAGCAAGTGCGGCGCAATCTCAAATTGAAATTTCGGATTGTATTGAAGCGACGCCGCCGAAAGCACCAACGCAACCACCGCCCAAATCACATATTGCGTGAACGCCACAAGTCCAATGCCCACTACTTTACCCACCATCAATTCAAACGGCTTGACCGATGCAATCAACACTTCCATCACCTTGCTCGATTTTTCTTCCATCACCGAACTCATGACCGAAATTCCATATGTGAGCAGGGTGCCGTAAATGAGCATCACCATCACGTAAGCAAGAAGAAATTCCGAGAGCGCGCCCTTATCGCCTTGCGCGCCGCCTGAAATTTTTTGCGTTTTCAATTCAATCGGCTTTTCTATTGACGCGATTTCATCGTCCGAAAAGCCTTTATTTTTCAAGGTGAGGCGGCTTACGGCTTTTTGAAGCGTGCTTTCAATTTTCCGATTGATGTTGAAGTCGACGATGTTTTTTGCGGTATAAATCGCTTCCAACTTTCCATTCTCTTCTTTGAGCAAGAGGTAACCTGTAATTTTCCCCGTTTCAATGCCTTTGAGCGTTGCCGCGCGTTCCGATTCTTTTTGCCAATCCACCCAAAGCATGGAGAGCGTTTTTTGTTTCTCGAATGCAGTTTCAATCGCCGATTGATACTTGCCTGTGGCGTCGTGGACGGCGACGACGGTTTTGGAATCGCTGGAAAGGAAGGTTACTAAAATCGGAATCACGATGAAGCTTGACATCAAAATCGGAATCAAAATCGTGGAGATGATGAAGCCTTTGCTCTTGACACGCTCTAAGTATTCTTTACGAATGACAATAGCCGTTTTGCTCATCGTTGTTTGGTTTAGGTTGGAAATACTGCCGTCTACGCGAGATTGAGAAAAAGATACAACAGACTTTGAGGAATGAACATTGTTAATCGTTCGAAGATTTGCGCACTTTTGTGAGCGATGTATGAGGTTTAATTTTTGTTAGGTCAAAAACACGTTCAACGCGGCGTTCAGGGTAGGGCAGAAGTGCAGTTCGATGCCGTATTTCTTGCCGAGCGATTGAACAGCATCTTTGCTGTGCTTTGGCACAACGACTTTCTCGAATCCCAATTTTTTGGCTTCCACGATTCGCCGCTCCAAGTGCGCGACCGAACGCAGTTCGCCCGAAAGTCCGATTTCTCCAACGGCACAGGTGCTTGAATCGGCGGGAATATCGCGCAGGCTTGAGACAATCGCGACCGCAACAGATAAATCAATCGCAGGTTCGTCTAAACGCAATCCGCCCGCGATGTTGAGAAACACATCGTGCGACCACATCGGCAAGCCGAGCCGCTTTTCCAAAACCGCGAGCAAGAGCGCGAGTCGGCGTTGGTCGAAGCCACTTGAAACGCGCTGTGGCGCGGAGTAATTCGTTTTAGAAACCAACGCTTGAATTTCCACCAAGAGCGGGCGCGAGCCTTCAATCGTCGCGGCAACGCACGAACCTGAAACGCCGTAACTGCGCTCCGACAAAAAAATCTCCGATGGGTTTGAAACCTCTGTCAATCCCTTTTCGCCCATTTCAAACACGCCGAGTTCATTCGTCGAGCCGAAGCGATTTTTCAACGCACGCAAGACGCGATAGCGATAATGCGAATCGCCTTCGAACTGCAAGACCGTATCGACGATGTGCTCCAAGACTTTCGGTCCTGCAATCACGCCTTCTTTGGTGATATGCCCGATAATGAATGTTGTAATGCCTTCGCGCTTCGAGAACTGCATGAGACGCGATGTGCATTCGCGCACTTGCGAAACGCTTCCCGATGAACTTTCTAATTGATTGGAAAAGATGGTTTGGATTGAATCAACAATGACGATGTCGGGCTTTTGCGCCGCAAGCGTCTCTAAAATCGTTTCGAGTTCAGTTTCAGAGAGGAGAAAGAAGTTGTCGGACTCAATGCCCATGCGCTCAGCGCGATTTCGGATTTGATGAATCGACTCTTCCGCCGAGACATAGAGAATTTTTTTATCGGAAAGATTCGGGACGATTTGAAGCATCAAGGTTGATTTGCCAATGCCCGGCTCGCCGCCAATCAGCACCACACTTGCCGCCATTAAGCCGCCGCCCAGCACATGGTCAAATTCTTTAATGCCCGTCGAGACGCGCTCTTCTTTGAGCGTATCGATTTCTTTCAACCGTCGCGGGACTGCAAACGTGTTCAAGCGACCGACGCCGCTACTGCGGTTCTTCGCCTCTTTTTCTTCTTTGACGACCTCCTCGACGAGCGTTCCCCAACTTTGGCACTCATTGCACTTGCCTTGATACTTGATGTAGGTTGCGCCGCAGTTTGAGCAGACATAGCGCGTTTTTGTTTTTGCCATGGTTCGATTCGTTGTGAGATTACGATAACAAAAAAGGCGTTCACGAAGAACGCCCTTTCAGATTGCCCTCTCAAAAAGACGCTTATTTCTTTTTCGCCTTTTTGGTTTTAGGAGCCGCCTTTTTTGGCGTCGCTTTTTTCACGGCTGTCTTTTTTGTCGCTGTTGCCTTTGTCGCTGTTGCTTTTTTGGCTTCAGTTTTTTTCGGCGTTGCTTTTTTCACAGCGGTTTCTTTTGCGACTTCTTTCTTCGTCGCGATTTTTTTCGTGCTGACGCTCTTCGTGCTGACGCTCTTTGCTGTCGTCGTTTCGCTCTTCTTCGCACTTGCTTTTTCAGGCAAAGGCTCTGCCTTCTTGATGCCTTGTTTGATTACCTCGCTGAACTTCAACGATGGTTCAACCTTTGGCGCCGCCTTCCTCACGATTTTCTTCGTCTCCGCTGTCTTTGCTGTCGTCGTCTCACTCTTCTTCGCACTTGCTTTTTCAGGCAAAGGCTCTGCTCGTTTAATACCGTCTCTTACTTCCTCGCTGAACTTTAACTCAGTTTTGCTCTCTTGTTCTGAGGTTGTTTTCTGTGCTGTTACGCTACTTTCAGACTTCACTTCAAGACTTGTTTCTTGGTCTTTTTTCGCTTCAGTTTTTGTGATGGATTGCGCCTCAACTTCGGCTTGGAGGCGCGCAAGTAAGTCGTTGTATTTGTAGCCGACTTCTGCCGCCGCGTCGGTGTAAGTTTTGAGAAACGCAAATGCAGGCACAAGCATCGTTTCGGATATGGTTTTATTTCGAGCCGCGTCAAGTGCCAGAAGGGCGAAGAGCGCGCCAAGCAACACGTCGTATCGCTCTTTGTTGAAATAGACAACGCCCTCGTATTGATTTGTGCCTAAAAACACATTTGCCTTGCGTGCATCTAAGAGTTCATAGAGCGATTTCGTTGGTGAATTTGAGGGCGACTTACTGAAATCGAGCATGATTCGAATGAGGTCGGCTTCGGTTTTAGCGCGTTCTTCCGTCAATCCAAGTTGTTCAAACGATTTTGCCACAAACTTCGCCAGTCGGAAATCTGACATCAAATTGCTTGCGTGTGGATTTTCAACTTGATTGAAGGCGTTCAGCATCGCCCAGCCAAGCAGAATCCGCCAGCCTGAATCGCCGTTGGCTTGTTCGGGGAAAATCGTGTTCGTGATGTATTGCCCCACTTCGGTTGCGGATAATTTCTTGTTTTTGCTAACGGATTGCAGAGCGCGATAAGCACGGTATCGTTCAAGTGTTTCGTCGACAAGTTTTTTTGGAAGTTCAATATCGGGCTGAACGGCAAGCAAGGCGTCGCGAATCGCGCTTATGTTTTCTTTGAGCCGTTTTTCTGCGCCCGTTTGGTTTTCATAAAGCGCGACCAGCATTTCAGGCGCGAAGGCTTCTTGCACGGCGGCGTGCAACGGACGGAGCGAGCGTTCAAGCACTGCATCTTTAAGCGATGGCACGCCTGTATTTCCAAGTTGCCGCGCTAATTCGTCGTAAGGAAAGAGTGCCGACGGTTTAACTTCTTGAAAATCCAACAAGACTTGATACTTGTAGGCGTGGAGGTCGAAATACATTCCCTTTTCCCACACTTCGCGCGTTGAGCGGATATATTCCAACCCTGAAATTGCATCGCGAAAGATGACAAATGAGGTTGGGTCTTTTGAAAGTTCAAGTCCTTCGGCTAAGGTTTTTGTAACGAACGCATTGGTTTCCAAGTCGAGGCATTTCGATGATGATTTAATCCACCCTGCGGTTTGAGCATACTTGTTGTGGAAAATCACAAGTGCTTTTTCATCTTGATAGCGGTTGCTATACGCGAAGACATTGTTGTCGATGCCGTTTGGGGTGATGAAGTCGTAGAGCAAGAAGTGATCGACTTCGGCGAAGAGGTAACGCTTTTTGAGCAAGGGGAAAATTTCTTTTTCGTGTCGCGCCACGAGCCACTCATCGGGCGTTTCGTCGTAGTAGGCGCGTTGGTATTCCATGCCATATTTTTCGGTGAAGCCTTCGATTTGTCCGTGTCCGAACATAGGCAAGCCGGGCATGGTGCACATCATGACGCACACGCCGAAGTATTTATCGCCTTTGCCGAATTGTTTGACGGCGGTTTCTTCGTCGGGGTTGTTCATGAAATTGACGTAGCGTTTGAGAATGCGGCTATCGTATTCGAGCGTGTCTTTGATGAGTTTATGATACTCGGCGTTCTCTTCTTTTTTGAACATGTGCATGAACGCGCTGTTATAGACGCGGTGCATGCCAAGCGTGCGCACGAAGTAGCCTTCGAGCATCCAGAAGGCTTCGGCGAGCAAGAGCGTATCGGGCAATTCTTGCTGAATGCGGTCGACGACTTCGCGCCAAAATTCCATAGGCATGGCTTTATCAAATTCTTCTTTTGTCATCGCGAAGGCGGCACGCGAGGGAATTGCGCCCGCCTTGCCCGGCTCAGGAAACCATAAGCGTTGAATGTGTTGCTTCGCCAGCACCATTGCGGCATCGAAGCGAATAATGGGAAACATGCGCGCCACGCTTAAAATGGTTTGAATGACTTGTTCGCGCACTTCGGCTTTAAGGAAGTTGAGTTGCGCGGTATCGTTCCAAGGCATGTTTGTGCCGTCGTTGCCGTGATAGATATATCGCACTTCGCCCGTCCAACGGTCTAAACGCGCAAATACGACGGCGGCATCGGTCTTGCGCCAATAGCCGTCTTCGATGTAAATGCCGATGTGTGGGTCGGTGGAAAGGTCAGTGCCGTTAAAGGTGTAATTGGGGAACGGCGGATAGTCGACTTGCAAGAACCATTCAGGGTGATTGATGACCCATGAGGAGTCAATGCCCATGTGGTTCGGCACCATGTCGCTGGCGAGACGCAATCCTTTTCGGCGCGCGCGTTCTTTCAAGTTCGCGTAAGCGTCGTATCCGCCCAAGTCTTTGGCGATGACATAATCATCGAGCGAATAGGCTGATGCAACCGCGTCGATGTTGCCGTTTAAGTGCTTAATGCGTTTTGAGGCATAACTGCGCTCCCAAATTCCGATGAACCACAAGCCTGTAAAGCCGCGTCGGACGAGGATATCGAGCTCTTCGTCGGGAATTTCATCAAGGCGTTTGATAGGACGCTGATATTTTTTGGAGAGTTGGTCGAGCCAGACGTAAGTATTTTTTGCCATCAAGACAAGGCGCGGCATCCAGTTGAGGTCGGGCGTGAAGTTTTCAGGCGCGTCTTCATATATCTCGCTTTTGTAATCGGCGACAGGTGGCGTTTCTTTCTCGTAGTCGCCGAAGAACTGTGCCTGACGCACTTCGCCTGGCATTTTTTCTTTTTCAGCGCGCGCCGCTTCAAGCATTTGAAAATACTTGCCTTCCTCTTTGACGAAGTCGGTGCTTTGAAGTAGAAGTTTTCGAAGCGAGGGCGAGCGTGAAATGATAGCGTCCCACTTTTCTAGCACGTATTTTAATTGGTCAAGAATGGAATTTGGCGAGGCTTTAATCGGCGCAAGCAAGAGCCGTAGAAGCGGCAAGTTTTCCGTGCCAAAGGTCGGCTGTGTGGCGAAAAAATTATCGACGCTTGTGATAACTTGATTGTAGGGTGTGGTTTGGACGAGCGATTCATCATCGATTAAATCTTCAATTTGATTGAGCGCGGGATTTTGATTTTCAAGCCACACGAGCGTGAGTTCTTCGAGGGCGATGTGCGTGTTCGGCGTGCCGTCGCTGGTGCGCGAAAGAAATTGCTCGACAGTCTCATCGCCGCGATAAATGGTCAGCGTTGGAAATTCGTCGACGAAGCGTTGTAAAAATTTCGTGGTTGTCTCTTCGCCAAATTCGCCCTTAATCCATCTTTCACATTTAGCAAACGCATCGACATTTAAATCTTCCAAATAAACGGAAATCACAAAGTGATAAACTTCGTGCATCAATGCCGCCGCGAAGACTTCCGCCGTGCGCACGAGTTCGGTGTCGTTTATGCCGCGTGCTTTGCGATTGGCGTTAATTTTAGATGAGAAGTCTTGGCATGCGGCAAAGTTTGGGAAAATGGTTGTGCCGCGAATGGAGAAGAAGCGGTCTTCGAGTTGATATTGCGCGCGACCTTTGCGCGAGATGTGAAAGTGATATTCTGTATGTCGCATAGCGAACTTTTTTTGACGGCTTGCAACGCCCTATTCGCGCAAGCCCTTTCGTTGTTAGAAAATGTTGTTAAAAAATATGGTTAAGAAAGTTTCTGTTTATCTTCAACACGGAAGCCCATCGGCGCGTTGGTTGCTTGAACGTCGTTGAACTTGATAACGCCAAAAGCCGCTTCATATTTTGCGATGTTATCCTGCAATGCCGCAAGAAGCGATTTCGTATGCTGTGGCGTCATGACAATGCGCGAGTGAACTTTGGCGCGTTGCATGCCAGGCAAAAGCGTCGTAAAATCCAAAATAAATTCGGCGGGCGAGTGATTGATAATAGCGAAGTTTGAATAGATACCTTCGGCAGTTTTATCGTCGACCTCGATATTGATTTGAAGCGGTTGTTGTGGCTCGTTCATTGGTTGTTGCGGATTGGCTGAAAAGCATAAGTTTTGTAACGGATTTCGGTTTCAAGTATACGCACTTCCGAGAGAAAATGAAAGCCGTGTTTATCTTTACCTTTTTCAACCAAGCCTTTCACGAGGCTCGAAACTTTCTTCATCAAGAATCATAAGAATGTCGACACAACTTGAAACTTCGCGCCGCGCCTTCACCACCAGCCAAGCCATTGAGATGAAAGCGCAAGGCGAGAAAATCTCGATGCTCACCGCCTACGATTTCACCACCGCACGCTTGCTCGATTTGGCGGGCGTCGATATTGTGCTCGTCGGCGATTCCGCCAGCAATGTTTTCGCAGGCAACGAAACGACGCTCCCGATGACGCTCGACGAAATGATTTACCACGTTCGCGCCGTCGTCAAAGGCGTTCATGCCGCCACAGGCAGAGCGATGATTGTCGCCGATATGCCGTTCATGACGTATCAACTCTCGTCCGAAGACGCGCTCAAAAATGCGGGACGATTGATGAAAGAAACAGGCTGTCATGCGGTTAAATTGGAAGGCGGCGCCGCCATTGCTCCTGCGGTTAAACGCATTACGGAAGTCGGCATTCCTGTGATGGGGCATTTAGGCTTAACGCCGCAATCCATCTACAAATTTGGCTCCTACAAAGTGCGCGCCCGCGATGAACACGAAGCCGAAACCCTGCTTCATGACGCTAAACTGCTCGAAGAATCAGGCGCGTTCTCGATTGTGCTCGAGAAAATTCCGAAAGCGTTGGCAGAAAAAGTAACGCGCTCGGTGAGCATTCCAACCATCGGCATTGGCGCGGGCAATGCGTGCGACGGACAAGTGCTCGTCGTCAATGATATGCTCGGACTCAACAACGCCTTCAAGCCTCGCTTTGTGCGACGCTACGCCAACTTGGAACAAATTATCAGCGAGGCAGTTAAGCAATACGTTGCCGATGTCAAACGGCAAGACTTTCCAAATGAAAGCGAAAGTTATTAAGTTACGCCTAAACCATTTCTTCAATCAACAACACATTCCGAACTATGACAAACGATTTCGGTTTCACGCCTAA
>CALGMC010000178.1 GCA_937959145.1 uncultured Chlorobiales bacterium | reverse complement strand
GATTCTGCTCTACAACTTGCTATCGTTCCCGATTATTTTGATGCACCACAGCAACGTGGCACTGCCAATATGGCTCGACCGCATGCTCTCTTACCTTGTTCCTTCGCCGAATGTGCATCGTCTTCATCACTCTGCGAATCCTGCGGAATCGAACATGAACTTTGGGTCGATGTTTTCGGTGTGGGATAGGCTTTTCGGCTCTCTTATTTGGCGCGAAAATTTGAACGCATTGCGTTTAGGCGTTGAAGTGCGTGAAGTTTGATGATGAACTCGTATCTTCTTTGCAGTTTGTTGTGAGTTTTGTTGTAAGTAACTGCATTGAAAAATGAAAGTCCTTTTGGTATTTACCCGTTCAGCCAGCGGCGTCGACGGTCCGCGCTCCGTTTTTAGCGATACCCCTGTTAGTCTTTTGACGAAATTCAAAGATTCCGTTTTGCAAAACATCATCAAGCGTGCGCAGTTTGCTGTGCCGCCAACGGCGTTGATGGTGTTGAGCTCGATTGAGGTTGAAGGCGTTGAGCAACACATTTGCGATATGCGCTTCGATGACTTGCCGCTCGACGGCGATTGGGATTTGGTCGGAATTACGGTGCATACCGGGCTTGCGAAAACGGCATTTGAAGTGGCGCGCAAGTTTCGTGAGCGCGGCGTGAAGGTGGTGCTTGGCGGTCCGCATGTTACGCTCTTTCCCGATTCATGCGTTAGCGAAGCCGATAGCCTCGTCCTTGGCGAAGCCGAAGACTTGTGGAAAGAACTGCTCGAAGATTTGAAGCGTGGTTCGCTCAAAGCGCGTTATCAAAGCGACACGCTTCCCGACCTTAGCGTTTATCGTCCAATTAGCAAGCGCGCGCTGAACATCAAGCGTTACTTTACGACGAATTTAATTCAGACGTCGCGCGGCTGTCCGTACCGGTGCGACTTTTGCAATGTGTATGTGATGAACGGCAATCGCTCTCGGCATCGCCCGATTGCGCATGTGGTCGAAGAAGTCGAGCGTTTTTTGAAAGACGATAAGCGCGTGTTTTTCTTCGTCGACGATACCGTTAACGCCGACCGCGCCTACGCAACTGAACTCTTCACCAAACTCATTCCCTACAAAATTCAGTGGGTTGGACAAGCCACCACCTTGCTCGGACAACAACCCGAAGTGCTCGAAGCCTTCGCCAAATCAGGCTGTAAGGGCTTGCTCTTGGGCATTGAAGGCGTGAACGATGCGACGAATCACTCGCACCGCAAGTTTCAAAACAAAGAATCGGCATTGGTTCGAAACATCAAGGCGATTCGTGCGGCGGGCATTTGCGTTTATGGCAGTTTTATTTACGGACTTGATGGCGACACGCTCGAAACGCCACGCTTGCTTTATGATTTCATCGAAGAAACGGGCGTCGATGTGCCCGGCATTAACATCTTGCGCCCGATTCCGGGCACGGCACTCTTTGAACGCTTGGCGTCGGAAGGGCGGCTGATGTTCCCGAAAGATGATATTTATGCGTTCCGATACAGTTGGGGGCAGGAACTTCTCTGCAAGCCGAAGCAAATTTCGGTTGAAGATTTTATCGAGAGTTATTGCGATTTAACCGAGCGTTTATTTACGTTCAAAAACGCCATCAAGCGCACGCTGAATGCGCCTGCGATTCGCCCTGCGATTTTAATGTTTAATTTAGCCTATATTCAAATGTATGGGCTTTCGCGTCGCGATTTGCGCCAACAGCTCTTTCGCCTCAAACAAACACACTCTGAATACTTGCGTTTCGCATCAACGCCAACGGAAAGGACGTCTGAACCGTCGTCGTTTGTTGATTCGTTGCCTAACTCTTAATCCGTGTGTAAGAATGTTATCGTTTCAAGTTAATCCGAAACTCAATCGTGATGCGCTCTCACAGTATCGAGCGTTTTTAATCGAGAACCCAAAATCTGACGTTTCCAAAGAGACACTTGCGGCGGTCTGCCAAGCCATAGAACTCGAGACGCGCAGGCAGACACAATACGCACAAGCCCCAATCAGCAACCCACACTCAAAGGTGGCGCGCGAAATGTATCAAGTGGCGCAAATTATGACCGGCTCATTTCTTGGCGGCGTTACGCTCGCTCAAAACATCGCCAAAGAATTGGATAAAACGGACGATGAAACCTTATCCTACATTGCCTCGATGCTCGATTGGGGATTTTGGCTTCCGCTCGACCAGAAAGTCGTCTCACAAATTTTAGACGACGACCTGCAAATGCTCATGCGCATCAGCGACTCGGAATCGAGCTGGTTCTCACAACTTGAAAAAGCGTTTCATCATTACAAAGACGCAACTCGTCAAAATGATTTTTTTCAGCAATCGCTTCAAATCTTGCTCAACCTTGTCAGTGCCTCAAAGCACGACTACGGCAACTACGCCTTGATGCAGCGCATTGGCATGCTCTATCTCTACCACCCCGACTTTCTAAATTTGTCGAAAGCCGAAATGTATTTCATCAATGCGGCGCAATCGGTTCAAAAGGAAACCAACTTGCAAATGAAACGCCTGCTTTCTACGCTCACACGGCAAGGAAGCAAAGGCATGATTCAAGATTTCGAGTCGCTCAAACGTCGCCTCAGTTCGGAGTATTACTTCCATGCGGGTGTCTCGTGCTATGTGCGCGCCGAATATGAACGCGCCGTCGAGTATTTCGAGACGGCTTATTACATTTTTTCAACGCCCGAACTTGAATACTTGCTGGCGAAATCACTTTTGGCAATCGGTAGAATTGGAGACTGTGCGCGGATTTTAATTGGGCTGTTAAAAAAGCACGAATTTTATATGCTCAAAGCCTCTTTGGACGAAGGCTTTTCATTGTTGCCGAATGCGTTGGATTCGCTTGCGATTGTTCGCGACCACTTGCTCTCGGAGGTGCGCTCAAAAATGCAAGAGATGCGCGCCGCGATTGTCGAGGATAGCCAAGCTTTGCAAATTTTAGAAAACATTGATAAACGCACCAAAGAGCGCAGCTGCTTTTCCATTCTTCAAGCACGAAGCGAAATTGAACAGCCACGCCGTTGGCTACTGACACCGCGCGTGTTTGAATCGCAGTCGCTGATTATGTCGCACAGTTTGCGCGTCAATGCAATTTGTTTCAGTCAGGATAGCCGCCTTGTTGCCACTGCCAGTTGGAAAGTTATTATCAATGAAGTCGAAAGCGGCGCGGAAGTCCAAACCTTCACCGATTTAAAGTCCAAAGAAACCATCAACGCGCTTGCCTTCTCGCCCGACAATCGCATTCTTGCCGCCGCAGGAAGCGATAAGCGCATTTTTATTTGGGACGTCAGTTCAGGCGCGCTCAACCGCGTTCTCGAAGAGCATACCCAAAGCATTTCGTCGCTTGCTTTCAGTTCCAATAATCGCTACCTCGTCAGTGGCGGTATCGACGAGCAACTTGTTGTTTGGAACACCTTCACAGGCGACATCGCTTTTAAGTTAAAAGGGCATCAAAACAGCATTTCAAAAGTCGTGTTCAGTCCCGATAGCCAAATTCTTGCCTCCGCAAGTATGGATAACACCATTCAACTTTGGGACATAAAAACAGGTAAGAACCTTCGAACCTTGAATCGGCACAAGCATGCCGTTACCCATCTTCAATTTAGTTCCGATGGGAAAATGCTCGTCTCGTCAAGTTGGGATAAAACCATCAAGATTTGGGATATGCAAACCGGCTCGGAGTTGCAAACGCTTCACGGACACGACAACGGGGTCGACTCGGTTCATTTTCTTTTCAAGGATAAATACATCGCTTCTACAAGTTTCAACCGAATGAGCAAAGTTTGTTGCATTAAACTTTGGGATGTGCTTACAGGGCGCGAAATGGAGTCCACATATGGTCGCTTTTATAGCGCGGTGTTCAGCCCCGACGCAAGCCAACTCGCCGTTGCCAGCAGCGACCGCTCCGTGAAAATCATGTCCGCTCCCGAAGTGCCGCTCACCCGATTTATCGCCTTCGAGCACAAACTCCGACGCGAATTGGAATCGCTCCGCAAAAGCGAAAGCCAACTTCAACGCGACCCCAAAGAGAACGGGCGACGACGCGGAGAACGGCGCAAGCCTTCTTATTGGTTAGGCGGATTGGATTTAAGACAAGGAAACGACCGCCGTCAATCGCAACTTAAACTTTGACGCACACATGGCTCAATTCCAACTGACGCAACGCCTTACGCCGACGCAGACCAAAGAAATCGCTCTGCAAACGCTTGCCGCTCAACTCGGTTATGAGCTTCACTTTTCAGGCACACGCATTTATTGCAGTTCCGAATTTCATTACAAAACCTTTTCTTCTCATGAAGAAGCCGAACAATTTTTAATTTCCGAGCGACTTAAACGGCATCACTTACGCCTCAAATGAATTAAACCAATGATTAAAATTGAAAACGCCTCAAAAACTTTCGCCAAAGGCACGCCGAATGAAGTCTATGCGCTCAAAAATGTAACCCTCACGATTGAAAAAGGCGATTTTGTAACCGTTATCGGCACAAACGGAAGCGGCAAATCCACCCTGCTCAACGCGATTGCAGGCACGCTCACGCTCGACGAAGGGCGCATTAAAATCAATAACGAAGATGTTACGAAACTCCCCGACTTCAAGCGCGCCAAGTATATCGGGCGCGTTTTCCAAAATCCGTTCAGCGGCACTGCGCCGACCATGACCGTCGCCGAAAACCTTCAACTCGCCTACTTGCGCGGCGAAAAAAAATCGCTCACCATTGCCATGACCGCCGCTCAAAAAAAACTTCTGCGCGAGCGTGTCGCCGAACTGCGCATGGGTCTTGAAACCCGAATGGACGCACCGATTGGACTTCTTTCGGGCGGACAGCGTCAAGCCCTGACGCTTCTCATGGCGGCTCTTAAAAAGCCCGAAATTCTCTTGCTCGATGAACACACCGCCGCCTTAGACCCGATTTCCGCCGAACTGGTTCTTTCAATTACTCAAGAAATCATTTCCAAATATCACCTTGCCGCCTTGATGGTAACGCACTCGATGTCTTACGCCACCCGCTTCGGCAATCGCGTCATTATGATGAACTTGGGCGAAGTTGCTTGCGATATTCAAGGCGAAGAAAAACAAACCCTCACCGAGCAAACCTTGCTCAAACGCTTTGAGGAAAAGCACATTCACATTGTGATTTGAATTATTGTGATTTGAATTCGGGGGCTTGGAGAAAGGTTAGGAACACAGATTAGACCGATAACTTTGTCCGATAACTTTTCAATCTGTCTAACCCGTGTTCCTTTTCTACAAGTTAACAATTCAGTGTTTGGCGGGCGTTGCGTCTTTTGGAGCAGTCAATCCTTTCTTTTCATACATCTTGGCGTTCTTACGAATTTCCTGCATTTCGTAGTCGTAAATAGAAGTTCTGCTCTTCTGGTCAATCATCGTAAAGACAATGAAGACTGTCAGCGCAATTAAGCAAACGAGAAGCATTGTGAGGAAAAATCGGTTGTCGTAGCGCAAGTGCATGAAATAAGCGACGACCAATCCGGCTTTCACCGTCGCGACCGTCATGGCGACAATCATGTTCATCGCCCCGAAATCAAATTGTGCAATCCAAACGGTAACCGCTGTTAAAACAAGGAGCGTTATTCCAACCGCCATATTGACCTTAAACGGCACAATGTGATGATGCGAGTGGCTTTGTTGCGATTGATGTGAGGCGGCGTGTGCGTGTGTCGGTTGCATACTTCTAATTCGTTTTGAGTTTTGAAAATTTTTCCAATCAACATTACCCTATCAAGTAAAGAAGCGGGAAGAGGTAAATCCAAATCAGGTCGACGAGGTGCCAATACAAGCCGCCGAGTTCGACGGGCGTGTAGTATTCGCTGTTAAATTCGCCCTTGATTAAGCGAAGCAAAACCCAACCGAGCACAATCATTCCGATGACGACGTGCAAGCCGTGAAGCCCCGTCATCGCGAAGTAAATGCCGAAATAAATATGCGGATTGTTTCCAATGATGACGCCTTCGCTTCCATCATAATGGTAGAAATTTCCCGGAAGCAATCCTAAATGGATTTTGTGCGAATACTCAAAATACTTGACGACGAGGAAGATCGCCGCGCAAGCAATCGTTACAACTAAAAGCCAAATTGCCGCTTTGCGCTGATTGAGTTGAATACTGCGAATTGCCAGCGCGACCGTGAGCGAACTCGTAATGAGCACAACCGTGTTGAGCGCGCCCATTTTCCAATCGAGCATTTTATGCGCGCTGTGAAACATCGCCGCATGCTCCGTGCTGTAAACCGCATATGCGCAGAATAGCCCGCCGAATAAGAGGATTTCAGTCAAAAGAAAAAGCCACATGCCCATTTTGGCGGCATCGAACTGCTGTGCCATGTCGGTAAAGTGGTGTGCCTGATAGGGCGAGTGGTGGTTCTCGGCGTGTAATTCCAAAGGTGTTTCGGGGCGACGGTCGGTCGCCGCAAGATTGGTTACTCCGTTCATAGTTATTTTTGCTTGATGGTTACTACAAATACTGCTGTTCATTTTGAAATGTTAAGGTGAATATAATTCACCTGCGTCATTTGCGGAAAAGTTTTTTTCCATTCTTGCGGCATATGTTTCTCTACAAGGTCGTCTCACTTCCTCGTTTCAAATCGTTCAAGGCTTTTTCAAGTTGTTTGACTTGCTCGAAGAGGTCTTTAAGTTTGGCTTGATAGGCTTCTTGGCGCAGTTGTTCGCGCAAGGGTCGTGCAGGCGTTCCTCTGACAAATTCGCCTTCTTTTAAGAACGATTTTGTAACACCTGCTTGCGCGCCAATCGTAATTTTGTTTCCAATCTCGATATGTCCGACAAATCCCGCCTGCCCTGCAATCATGCAATTGGCGCCGATTTTCGTGCTTCCTGAAACGCCTGCTTGCGCGGCAATAACGGTATGCTTTCCAACCACAACATTGTGCGCGATTTGAACGAGGTTATCGAGTTTAACGCCTCGCTCAATGCGTGTTTCGCCGAGCGTGGCACGGTCAATGCAAGTATTCGCACCGATTTCTACATCGTCTTCAATCACCACGATTCCGATTTGTGGAATTTTTTTGTAGGAGCCATCTTTTTGTGGCGCAAAGCCGAACCCATCGGCACCAATCACACTGCCCGAATGAATGATGACGCGCCTTCCAATTTTCGTGCCGTTGTAAATCGTTGTGTTCGGATAAATAAGGCAATCATCGCCAATCGTGCAGTTGTCCATTATCACGACATTGGCATGAAGTTGGACGCGCTCGCCGATGTTGCAATTTTTTCCGATAAAGACGTTCGCGCCAATGCTCGCACTTTCAGGCACTTGTGATTGCACCACTGCCGTTGGGTGAGTGCCCACTTCCAAACCGTCAGACTTGGGCATTAACTTTTCAAGCACGAACACAAAGCCCGTATAGGCGTCGTCCATCACGATGAATGATTGATTTTCTTTCGGCGGGTTATAGGCAATTTTATTGGAGATAATCACGGCGGAGGCATTCGTATCGGAAAGATATTTTTCATATTTCGGATTGGCGATGAAGGCAATCTCTCCTGCTGATGCGTGCTCAATTTTAGCGACGCGATGAATTTCAAGGTCGGCGTTTCCAATAACTTCAACAGAGGTAAAAAATTGAGCGAGGTAAGATTTAATTTCAGCGACGCGCATTGTTGGTTTCGTGAAAACGATTTTTGTATATTTGCGGCTCTTTTTTTTGAGCGGTTTATTAAAATTAGACGCAAATATACGCGAACAACGGCGCGAACTTCAATGCTGAAAATCATCAAAATTTTTGCAGGTCGTAGCAACCGTGCTTTGGCGGAAAAAATCGCTTGGCATTTATCACTTCCGATTTGTCGCGCCGACTTGAAGCACTTTTCCGACGGTGAACTTTCCGTTTCGTTCAACGAGTCGATTCGCGGCAGCGATTTATTTTTAATCCAATCCACGAATCCACCTGCGGAAAACTTGATGGAACTTCTGATTATGATTGATGCCGCTAAGCGCGCTTCAGCCAGTCGGATTACCGCTGTGATTCCTTATTTCGGCTATGCTCGGCAAGACCGTAAAGACCAGCCGCGCGTTTCAATCACGGCAAAGTTGATGGCAAATTTGCTCACGACCGCCGGTGCTGACCGCATCTTGACGATGGACTTACACGCGCCGCAAATTCAAGGGTTCTTTGATATTCCTGTCGACCATCTCTACTCTTCAATCGTTTTGATTCAGCACTTCAAGCAAATGAAGATAGAAAATTTAGTCGTGGCATCGCCCGATGTCGGTGGCGTGAAATTGGCACGCAGTTACGCCAAGCAATTAGAAACCGATTTAGTCATTGCCGATAAACGCCGTCCGAAGCCCAACGAAGCCGAAATTATGAACGTCATTGGTGATGTTTCAGGGAAAAATGTCTTACTTGTTGACGATATGATTGACACCGCAGGCACGATTGTTAAAGCCGCAGACGCCATGCGCAAAAACGGCGCGGTGAAAGTTTATGCCGCTTGCACGCACCCCATTCTTTCAGGCGACGCCATTAAACGCATTGAAGATTCGGTGATTGAAAAAGTTATCGCAACGGATACTGTTGTAACCAACCATGCTCACTCTTCAAAGTTGGATATTGTTTCCGTCGCGCAACTTTTCGCCGAAGCCATTAAGCGCATTTACGACGACAGTTCCGTCAGTTCGCTGTTTGATGAACCAAAAGTCTCAAACAAATAAAATACCAATCACAAAACTTTTTAACTCAACTCATTTAGAATCAATGCAAACGATTACACTTGAAGCCGAACTTCGCACGCACAGCACAAAGGGCAAACTTAAAGAACTGCGCAAAAAAGGGCTTGTTCCCGCCGTTCTCTATCACAAAGGCGACACGCCTGTTACGCTCGCTGTCAAAGAAATTCAACTCCGCAAGCTCATCTACACGACGGAATCGCACATCGTTAACCTCAAACTTTCCGACGGCACCGAACGCCAAGCCGTTATGAAAGACACACAGTTTGACCCCGTTACCGACAGCGTCTCTCACGTAGATTTTCAAGGCTTGAAAGCCGATGAGAAAATCGAGCTTGAAGTTCCGACCCTGTTCAAAGGCACGCCGCAAGGTGCCATCAAGGGCGGCAAAATTCAAGTTTTAATGCACAAACTTGCTATCAAGTGCTTGCCCGCCGATATTCCCGAACACTTGGAATTTGATATTACGGGTCTCGATATCGGTCAATCGATTCACATTTCGGAAGCGCGACAGATTTTTGCCAACAGCAAGATTCAAATTCTTGGCGACGATACCGTTTCCATCGTCTCGCTCTTCATGCCGAAGGCTGAACTTTCCGCCGCAACCGCCGCCGAAGCAACGGCAACCGCCGAACCCGAAGTCATCGCCAAAGGCAAAGAAGCCAAAGAAGCCAAAGAAGCCAAAAAGTAACTTGCCTTGCACCATCAATGAAAAGAGCCTCAATAGCGAGGCTCTTTTTGTTTTTCTGTTCAAGAGAACACAGATTCAACCGATGGCTCAATCTTGCTTCTTCAACACGAAGAGATATTCATGCTTGAAAATGTAGAACCCTCCGACGAGCGCACGATACCGCCATAACTGCTCTTGATTCTGCTTCGCGCGATTTCCCTGCATGTCTTTGACGACAATCGACTTCAACGAAAATCCCCTTTTCATCGCTTCCTGCATCGTCAAAAAACCTAATGGAATCCATTCTGAATCCGTGTATTTATCGCCAATCACGATAATCAAAAAACGCCCCGCTTGCAGTTTTTCCGCTGTGTTTTCAATGACTTTGCCAAAACTGTCGCAAAAGTCTTCAACGGTTTTCTTGTTTGATAAATCGTTGGAGTTGTCGGAAAACTTAATGATGTCGTGATACGGCGGGTGCAGAATCACTAAATCAACTGCCTCGCGTCCAATGTGGCTCAACGCTTCTTGAATATCGCGTTTGACTTCCACGCTCGCCGAATCGCCGACGATGATATGATTTTGAACGCTATACAGATTCGGTTCTGACTCAATTCGCGCTTTGGCTTTTTGCGCCACTTCGGGCAAGAGTTCAATGCCAATGCCGTGCCGCCCCAGCCGTTGTGATTCAATCAAGGTTGTGCCGCTACCAAGAAACGCATCTAACACGACATCACCCTTTTTGGTGTATCGCTGAATCATTTGTCGCGGAATTTGCGGCACAAAATTTCCGTGATATTCCGCCGTGTGTGCGCCGCTCTTATCGCGCGACGGAAT
>CALGMC010000177.1 GCA_937959145.1 uncultured Chlorobiales bacterium | reverse complement strand
TGGATTCCTCACTGCGTTCGGAATGACAGACTCATGAGGAATGAATAATGAGTAACGAGTAACGAGTAATGAGTAGTGCGTAATGATGAACGAGAGGCAAGCCGTTCTTCACTCTTCATTCTTCACTACTCACTCTTCACTCTTCATTAACTCCGCTGTCATTCTGAGCGAAGCGAAGAATCCACCATCCATGAAAACCTGTTCAATCCGTCAAATCCGTATTGCCAAAGACCTTATGTTTTGGTTCGGTTTGTCTGGCGACTTATCTTCCCTTCCATCGCCGACACCATCATCATCAACGAAATGACAAAGTCATCGCTTATCTGCCTTTTTCTTCTTTTACTTCTCTTCGCTTGTGGCAAGAAAGAATCATCGGATTCCAAAGAAACCTTCACACGCCTAAATGGCGGCATCAAACAAGGCGGAATTTTCAAAACGAATTTGACGTCCGACATTTCCAACCTCGACCCGCCACGCATTGCCAAACAAGCCGAAATTCTCGTCGCACAGCAGATTTACGAACAACTCATCGAGCTCGACCACGCCACACTTGTGCCAATTCCCGAACTTGCCTCGCGCTGGGAAATTTCACCTGACGGCTTGACTTACACCTTTCACTTGCGCACCGATGTGTTCTTTCACGACAATCCTTGCTTCCCTGATGGCAAAGGCAAACGCATGACGGCTCGCGATGTCAAATTTTCATTAACCAATAGCCTCGATGCGCGCGCGCAGACGCTCGGTGCAGAGTTCTTTACCTCTTGCGTGCTTGGCGCACGAGAGTTTTACGACGCGACCATTGAAGCCGTCCGCAAAAAACAAGAGCCACGTGTGAGCGACGTATCGGGCTTTGTGGTCAAGGACGATTCCACATTCATCATTCGGCTTAAAGAGCCTTACGCGCCGTTTCTTTATCACTTGGCGACATCGTTTGCCTCAATCACGTGCGAAGAAGCCGTCAAGCATTACGGCAAGTCGTTTTCACGCAACCCTGTTGGAACGGGCGCATTTGTATTTGTCAAGTGGGAAGATGACCGCGAAGTTATTTTGAAGCGCAATCCGAATTATTGGGGGCGCGATTCGCTTGGCAACCCGCTTCCGTATTTAGACGGCATTTCGTTTAAGTTTCTCAAAGAAGCGTCGGCGCAACTCTTGGAGTTTCAGAAAGGCACGTTCGATGAATCGGTCGGCATTCCGCAAGAGTTCGTTGGAAAAATTTTTGATGCGAATGGCAAAGTTCAAGAGCCGTTCACGAAATATGTGCTGAAATCTTGTCCCGAACTGCGCATTGACTACATCGGCATGCTTTACACCGATTCGCTTTTCAAAAACACGAAACTTCGCCAAGCGTTTAGTTGGGCGATTGACCGCGTGAAACTTGTCAAGTATGTTTTGAAAAATCAAGTGGCGTTGCCGACAGGCATTGTCGCACAAGGCATTGCAGGCTACGACAATCATGATGTTATGCTCACCGATTACGACGTATCCAAAGCCAAGCAGTTACTTGCCGAAGCGGGCTATCCTAACGGCAACGGCTTACCTGAACTCACCTTGAACACCTTTGTCGGCGCAAAGTATGCCTATAACAAAGAAGTTGCCGAAGCCGTCCAAGCCATGCTGGCGGATATTGGCGTTAAGGTCAAGATTGTGCAGTCGGAGTATTCAACGCATTTACAGCAGGCGTATTTGGGGAAGTTGAAATTTTTCATTGGCTCGTGGGGTGCAGATTATCCCGAGCCTGAAACATTTTTGAATCTCGTTTATGGCGGCGTTGTGCCAAAAGGAAACGACGAGGAAAGTTACATCAACCTGTCGCGTTATCAGAACCCCGCGTTTGATAACATTTTCCGAGAAGCCTTGAAAATTTCCGATGAGAAGAAGCGATACGCGCTCTATAAGCAAGCCGAAAAAATCGCGCTCGATGATGCGGCGATTCTTGTTTCGTATCACCGCCTCTCTTATCGCTTTGAGCAACCCTTCGTGCGCAACTATCCGATTAACGCAATGGATAGGCGCGACTATCGCGAAGTTTGGTTAGATAAGTAAGCAGTTTCATTTCACTTTTTGAATGTAAAACGAGCCCGGCTCTCGCTCTGCGGTCAAAAACGGACAGACCTTTTTCAACTCCTCAAAGGCGTTATGTTTTAAGTAATTGACGGCGGCAAGAATTTTCCATTCAGCATTTGTGGTCAGAAAGGCTTCCAGCAAGTATTGCTCGTTCCAAAATCGCACTTCGTCGACCACCCATTTTTCAGGATAGTCGCGCGGCGTAAAAATGTCGTGAATATGAACCACAACGCCCTTTTTGAGCACAGGCAAGACTTCAAGGTATTCAAACAGCACATCGCCCTGCGGACGAATCATGTGGCTGGAATCAATGAAGAGAATATCATTTTCTTCAAGTTCTTCGAACAGGCTCACATCGACATCTTCGACCTTTTTTCGCACCACATCAACGGGCGTTTGTTCAAGCCATTTCATTTCAAAAGGCTCGATGCAACGATGATAGCATTGATAGGTCGGGTCGTCTTGCTTGTTTTGCTTTAAGGCTTCGATGGCTAAAATCGTCGAGTAGCCGCTTCCGATTTCAATGAGCCGCTTTGGCTTGAAGTGGCGCACGATGTTAAACCACATTTCCACGTCGCCACTCTGAAAGTTCACATTGTTCCAGTCGAAGGCATTAGGATTTTCGTTCAAGAATCGCACCAAGCCGTCAGAATATCGAAGCGCGTTCAGAAACTTCTTTTGCTCTTCAAGGTTGAGTGCAACGCCCGGAAGCGGTCGCTCGTGCGAAA
>CALGMC010000176.1 GCA_937959145.1 uncultured Chlorobiales bacterium | reverse complement strand
TGTTTTGCTTTGCACCGTGTCCATCACAGGCGGACGATTGACGTGAATGACGGTAATTGGCACTTCTTTCATATCGGAAAGTTGCGTGCCGTCGATGCCTGTGTCGACCACTCTAAACGAAACCGTGTAGTTGCCTGATTGTTCAAAAGTTGGTTTCCACGAGAAGGTTTGCGTGAGCGTATCATACTTTGCGCCTTCGGGCAGATTACTTGCTGAGAATGAAAGTTTGCCTGCATCTTCTTTATCGGGGTCGCTTGCGGGCGTTGTGAAGGTGAGCACTTCGTTTTCTTTGACGGTTTTTGGCTCAATCGCCGCAAACGATGGCGCGCGGTTGGTTTGCTTGACGGTGATGAAAACGCTCATCGTATCGTTGAGTATGAACTCTTTGTCAGGCTTGAGTTTGAAATCGAGTCCTTGGTCTTCGACTTCGAATTCTGCGACATATTCACCGGCTTGCTCGAAAGTTGGCGTCCATGAGAAGGTGCGCGTTGCGGCGTCGAAGGTCGCGCCTTCGGGCAGTTTTGTGGCTTTGTAAGTGAGTTTGCCTTCGTCTTCGGCGTCGGGGTCGGTGGCTGAAATTGTGAAGGTTTGCGGTTTATTCTCGTAGAAGGTTTGCGCGTCGAGGCGGACAAATTCAGGATTGAGGTTGACATTGTCAACGCGAATTTTCATTTCCTTGGAATCGGTAAGCGTGTCTTTGCCGTCGTTGTTACCGTCGCTGTTTGCGTCCTTGACCGTGAAGGTTACGACATAGTCTCCTGCTTGGGTGAAGTCGGGCGTCCATGAAAATTTGCGCGTTTGTGGGTCGAAGGTTGCGCCGCGCGGTAAGTTTGTGGCGGTGTAAGTAAGTTTGCCTGCATCTTCTATGTCGGGGTCAGAGCCTTCGGGAATGATGTAAGTCAAGAGCGAATCTTCAAGTGTGAGTTGTGCGAGCGGCTCTGGCAGCGTTGGCGGACGGTTGATATGCTTGACTTCAATCGTAAAGGCTTCGGTTCGCGAAAGCGCGTCGGGCGACTGCTCTTGAATCGTGGCAACGAAGGTATAAAGCCCTGATTGCTCGAAGGTCGGCGTCCATGTAAATGCATGCGGGGCTTGGTCGTAGCGAAATCCTGCGGGAAATACGCCACTTTGTTCAACTAATGAAATCACAACGGGACTGCGGTCGGGGTCGTTGCCTTCAATCGTGTAAGTGAGCAATTCATTTTCATTCACCACATGGCTCTTCATATTCGTGAAAATCGGCGTCATGTTGTAGTTGAATACTTGAAAGCCTCTATCGGTCGTGCCTGCATAAATCGCGTGTCCTGAAAACGCAATGTGTGTAATTTCAGAGCCGTTGCCGAGTTGTTTATCCAACGGTTGTGCATTGAGTTTGCCGAGCTCGCGCGTGTCGTAAATCGCAATACCAGAACGCCCTGTGGCAACCACCACCATATTCGGATTGAGCGGATAGAGTTCAACATCGATTACCAATGGAAGCGTGTAGTTTGTTTCAAAGAGGCGCGTTGGGAGCGAAAGCGTTTTGATATTAACGACTTCAAAGCCGCCTGCGCCGTTGCCGAGATAGAGCATTCCGTCTTTGGCAATCGCATAACGGCATGTTGTTGTGCCAGCATATCCGCCGATGTATTTGGGCTGTGTAGGACGGCTGACGTCGAGAATCTTGACGCCGCCTTCGCGGTCAGCAACGTAAATTTTCTTGTCGGAGTATGAAACGCCCCACGCAAAGTTCCACGCTAAGAGTGATGCCGTTGAAGCCACGCGCGTCGGCACGGCAGGGTCTTTCAAACTCCATACTTCAATTCCGCCCTTGCCTGTGGCGACATAGAGATACTCTCCGCTATCATCGATGCACAAATCCCACGATTCACCCGATGCCGTTTTGACACTCGAGTTTGAAAGGGGCGCAAGCGGATTTGAAACATCAATGATGTCAATTCCATTGACATTGTCGGAGATGTAGAGGTAATTACCTTTGCGCTTCATGCCGCTGGTCGGAATTGAAAGGTCGCGCATGCTGCTGACTAAGACGGGCGTAAACGGGTCGGTAATGTCAAAGACTTGCAAGCCATTCGTGTTAGTGGCAACATAAAGATACTTGTCGCTCACATACAGCGACGCCACACCGTCGCTCGGAAATATCGGGTCTCCGATAAGCTCAAGCTTGTTGTATATGACTTTTGGTTGAGATTCTTCTTCTTGTGCTTGTGCTTGAATGCTCGTCCATAACAAGACAAACAGCACTATCAAACGCAATGTGTAGGCGGGAAAAAGTTTGGTCGCTATCGTCATGGATTTTTGTTGTAAAATGCGGTTGGCTGTGTTGTAGAAATTGTTTCTCTTTGATGCGGGGCGAATTTACAAAAACGTTTTCAAACTTGACGGAGCGATGCTGTTTTGATTGTGTTAAGCAGTGCGTTGCGCTTTTTTCTCTCCTTTTTCTTTTTGTTTGTCAAGGCGTTGCGCAACCTGCTCCCGTCATTCGTAACATCACTTTTGTTGGCAATCGCGCCCTTTCACAAAGCCAATTCATCGGCATTTTCGCGCTTCCACAGCCCTACGACTCCCTGCGCTTCGCTGAAAAATTTGACCGACTTTCGCACATTTACAAAGAACTCGGCTACTACGACTTTCGAATCGATAGCCTTGCACTTGCACCGCCTACACTCACCGTTTTTCTCACCGAAGGCGAGCCGTTTCTCATCTCAAAACTGAATTTTCACGGCAATACGATTCTTTCCGACGAAGAACTTGCCGACCTTTGCGACACTGAAATCAGCGCACCACTCCTGCAAACAACGCTCGAGAACGACATCGACGAAATTTTGAAGAAGTATGAATCGCTCGGTCGCCCATTTACCAAAGTCTTTCTCCGAGAGCCACGCATCGTTTATGAAGACCATAACGGCTCACTAAAACCGCGCCTTGAAATTGACATTGACATTCAAGAAGGCAAATTCACCAAGCTTGTGGGGACGCGCATTTTCGGCAATCAATCTACGAAGCAGGAAGTTATCGAGCGTGAAATTCGCTTCCGTGCAGGCGAAGCCTTTCGCGAAGAAAAATTCAACCTCATTCAAGAGCGATTGGAACGCACGAATTTTTTTGAGCGCGTTTTTCCACCCGAACTGCTCATCGTCAATAACACGAACGACGACACGCTCGAAGCCGCCTTAAAACTTCAAATCGTTGAAGGCAATCCGAACACCTTCGACGGCATTGTCGGCTATCAACCGCCGCAAAATCCTAACGACCCGAACGACGCAGGATTTTTCACAGGCTTAATCAACATTTCGCTTCAAAATATGTTCGGCACGGGACGGCGGCTCGATGTCAAATGGCTTAAACCTAATCAATTCACACAAGACACACGCTTGCGCTATCAAGAGCCGTATTTCGTTGGCTTGCCGCTTAGCCTCATCTTCGACTTTATGCAACTCAAACAAGATTCAACTTTCACGCAGTTGCAACTGGGACTTTCCGCCGCCTATCGCTTCGCCGATAATTTTTTCATCACTTCCTCGCTCACGCGCGAAGAAATCAACCCGATTTTTGAAGGCGCATCGATTGCACAAGTAATTTTTCCGACCACTATCACGCTCACAGGCTTCGGCATGATTTACGACTCGCGAGATTACCCCATCAGTCCGCAGTCGGGATTTTATTTCCGAAACGATTATCGAATCGGCAGAAAAGTGATTAGCGCGTCCGATTCACTTTTAGCGATTTATCCGATTCAAACGACTGTTTTGCAACAGCGCATTTTGTTCGAAGCCGAGTATTATCAACGCACCTTCAAGCGTCAGGTGCTTGCGTTGCGCTTTCACGGTGAGGCGATTTTAGCCGATGAAATTCAGTTTTCAGATTTAATGCGCTTCGGCGGCGCGCAAAACTTACGCGGCTATCGCGAACAACAGTTCCTCGCCTCGCAACTGATGTGGCTCAATACGGAGTATCGATTTTTGCTTTCGCGAAAGGCATTTCTCTTTGGGTTTTATGATGTGGGATATTTCTTCAAGCCTCAAAACCCAATCAATCCGCTCGATGGCTCGCTTCGTGGGTGGCGGCGTGGCGTTGGCATTGGTGCACGGGTCGATACGCCGCTCGGCTTGATGGGCATTAGCTACGCGCTCGGCGAAGGCGACACATTTTCAACAGGCAAGGTGCATTTCGGCATTATCAATACCTTTTGAAACAGGCAACTCGTGCCGTCATTCTGAGCGTAGCGTCAAAGAGTTAAGAGTGAGCATGCAGATTCAACTTTTAATTCTTCACTTTTAATTTTCAACTCACTTGGATTCCTCACTTGTGTTCGGAATGACAGACTGATGAGGAATGAATAATGATGAACGAGAAGCGAGCCATTCTTCATTCTTCACTATTCACTATTCATTAACTCCGCCGTCATTCTGAGCGCAGCGAAGAATCCAATCTGTGAGAACCTGTTCAATCCGTGTTCTATTTGAGAACAGGCTCGAGACGGTTCAAGCGTCTTCGTCGACGAACCGTTTTGTGATGCCGTGATACATATCAATGCGGCGGTCGCGCAGGAAGGGCCAATGTTGGCGATAGAAATCAATTTGGGCGAGGTCGCACTCGGCAAGTAAAATTTCTTCGTTTGCGTTTGAGCCTTTGGTGAGCAATTCTCCGAAGGGATTCGAGATGAAACTTTGTCCCCAAAATTGTAGACCGTTTTCGGAGTTTGGTGCGTATTCTGTGCCGACTCGATTCGCGACAGCGACAAAAACGCCGTTGGCAATCGCGTGGCTTCGCTGAATGGTTTCCCAAGCGTTGTGTTGTGCGGCTCTAACGGTTTGGTCGTGCTCGGTCGTTGCCCAGCCGATTGCCGTTGGATAGAAGAGAATTTGTGCGCCTTGCAGTGCGGTGAGCCGTGCGCCTTCGGGATACCATTGGTCCCAGCAAATCAAGACACCGATGTTTGCGTATCTCGTTTTGAAGACTTTGAAGCCTAAATCGCCGGGCGTGAAATAAAACTTTTCATAAAAGCCGGGGTCGTCGGGAATGTGCATTTTGCGGTATTTGCCGAGATAGGTGCCGTCGGCGTCAATAACGGCGGCGGTGTTGTGATAAACGCCTTGTGCGCGCTTTTCAAACATCGGCACAATCAAGACGACTTTTAATTTTTTAGCAAGTTTGCAAAGTTGTTCGACCGTTTTTCCCGGAATCGGTTCGGCGTAGTCGAAGGGTGCGTAGTCTTCGGTTTGGCAGAAATAAAGCGTGTTGAACATTTCTTGAAGCGAAATGATTTTCGCGCCTTTTTTCGCGGCGTCTCGAATGAGCGTGATGGCTTTGTCGAGGTTTTCTTTTGGAGACTCTGTGCAAGACATCTGCACAAGCCCCACTTTGACGAGGTTTTTCGGCATGGTTGATTACGATTTTTTCGCCGCGAATTTAATCGAACTGAATTGATGCTTATGCACCGTATCGGGGTGAATGTAGGTCAAACTGTGTCGCACAGCCATTGCCGCGTCGCTGAGTCCCGTCTGAATCAAGTGCAGTTTGCCTTGATAACTGACAATGTCGCCCGCCGCATAAATGCCATCGATCGAGGTTTTCATCATTGAATCCACCACGATTTTATTGCCGTTCAGTTCTAAGCCCCATTCTTTAATCGGACCTAAATCGGACTTAAAGCCAATGAGCGGCAAGAGAATATCGGCAGGAATTTCATAGCGGTCAGGCTTCGAGGTGATGATGACTTTTCGGAGTGCGTCGCCGTCTACGACAAGGTCGCTCACTTCGGCTTGTAGATAAACATCAACTCTGCCTGCTTCTTTGGCGTCCATCACATCGGCGACGGTTTTGCCGTGCCCTTGAAAGTGTTTCATGCGATGCACCAGTGTAATGCGCTCAGCGACGTCTAAAAGTCCCATCGTCCAATCGAGCGCGCTATCGCCGCCGCCGACAATGACGACTTTTTTATCTCTGAACGTTTCAACATTGCGCACGGCATAAAAGACGCATTTGTTTTCGAGATGCGAAATATCGCCGAGTTGGTCGAGTTTGCGCGGTGAAAACGAACCAAGTCCTGCGGCAATCACCACGGCGCGCGAGGGATAGGCATTGCCTGTTGCCGTAGAGACGAGAAAGGTGCCGTCGGGCTGTTTTTCAATGCCAACGACTTGTTCGTTCAAGCGCACTTCGGGCTCGAACTTCAAGGCTTGTTCCCACAGTTGCGCCACCAAATCGGCGGCGGTGATTTCAGGAAATCCAGCCACATCGTAAATGTATTTTTCGGGATAAAGCGCGGTGAGTTGTCCGCCCAACTGCGGCATCGAGTCGATGATGCGCGCGCTGAGGTCGTTCATTCCGCATTGAAAGGCGGCGAAAATGCCCGTCGGTCCTCCGCCGATAATGTTGATATCGACGAGTTGGGGCGTATCGGTCTGTGTGTTCATTCTTATTCTCCTTTTGGACGCCTAATCGTCATTTTAGCGAAAAGCCTTGTGGGTCAGCGACGCCGAACTGAACCGCAAGCACATTGCCCTTTGCATCAAATTCTCGAATTTCAACATGCTTTGCCTCAGACTTCGGCACGATTTCGCCTTCGTCGTTGGTGAAAATCAAAACGGCTTTCACGCCGCCGTTGGGCGTTGTGCCGTTGAACTCGTAAATGCCATCGGGCTTTTCGCGAATCACACAGCCGGGCGTAGCGTTTGAAACGACTTCACAGCCGACACATTGGCAGTAAAATCCTTCTTCGGCGGGCATTAAATCGCATCGTGGAAATTGCATAACAAAAACAGATAAGTGTTAAACAGATTCAGTGAAATATACATAATCCCACGCCACAAGTTTTGGTCAAATTTCTTTTGAAAAAATCAATCCGCGCTTGCAGTCGACCGTTTCGGCTTGAATGCCCAAACATTCGCCGCTTAAAATTTTGCTTTTCAAATGCTCGACATACTCGCGCCGATAGACGCCAAAGCCGTTTGAAAGCAGTCGGAGCGAGTGAATACAGCCGCTTCGCACTTGATACGGAAAATCGATATGCGTTCCCTGTTCTTGATTTGAACTTTTTTCCAATCGCTTTTCGC
>CALGMC010000175.1 GCA_937959145.1 uncultured Chlorobiales bacterium | reverse complement strand
TTTCCGTTTATATCTCCAATTTCTTCTTTGATTTTCAAACTCTCAATAAAGCACTCTAAGGCGGCATCAAAATTTCCGAGATAGTGATGAATGCCGCCAAGATTGTTGAGGGAAGCGGCTTCGCCGATTTTGTCGCCGAGCGACTGCCGCAGTTTTAGGCTTTCTTGGGTATAATGGAGAGCTGTTGCAAACTCGCCGGTCACCACCGCAAGCGAGCCGAAGTTGCTCAGCACATTGGCGCGTCCTTTTTCGTCGCCGAGTTCCTCAAAGAGTTGCTGTGCCTGCGAGAGAAGCGCGCCAACTTCGCGGTATTGACCGCACGGCGCGAGCGCGACGGCTTTATTGAGCAGGGCGTCGGCAAGTCCTTTTTTGTCGCTAATTTCTCGCGCCATTTGCTCGGCTTGGGTGGCGTAGTTCAAGGCGCGGCTTAAATCTTTGGGCTTCGTTGCCGCTGAAAGCGCGTTGAGCAAGGCAATTTTTTCATGTTCGGTCTCTGCTCGATGCAGTTTGGATTCTAACTCGTCGCTCATGTGAAATCGTTTTAGTATGTCGTGATTGCATTTTTCCGCCTCTGAACTTCGCCTTATATTTGACGCCTCGATTTTACCTTAATCACTTTAACTCTGTATGACATCACGCGAAATTAGGCAGTCTTTTTTAGAATTCTTCAAATCCAAACAACACGAAATCGTCCGCTCCGCTCCCGTTATTCCCGCCGAAGACCCGACACTTCTCTTCACGAATGCGGGCATGAACCAATTTAAGGACGTCTTTCTCGGAACGGGCAAGCGAAACTACAAGCGTGCCGCCGATACGCAAAAGTGCATTCGCGCATCGGGCAAGCACAACGACCTTGAAGATGTCGGACGCGATACCTATCACCATACTTTTTTCGAAATGCTTGGCAACTGGTCGTTCGGCGATTACTACAAAGAAGAAGCCATCGGTTGGGCATGGGAACTGCTCACGTCCGTTTGGAAATTGCCCAAAGACCGCCTTTACGCAACCATCTTCGAAGACGACGACGAATCTTTCGAAATTTGGAAAAACTTCACCGACATTAACCCCAACCACATTCAACGACACGGCAAGAAAGATAACTTCTGGGAAATGGGCGAAACAGGACCCTGCGGTCCTTGCACGGAAATTCACATCGACCTCACGCCCGATAAGAGCGGCGCGAAACTTGTCAATGCTGGCTCTCCACAAGTGATTGAAATTTGGAATCTCGTGTTCATTCAATACAATCGCAATGCACAAGGGGAGTTAGAGCCGCTTCCTGAAAAACATGTCGATACAGGCATGGGCTTTGAGCGCGTTACCGCCGTGCTTCAAGGCAAAACTTCAAACTACGACAGCGACATTTTCAAACCGATTTTTGATAAACTCGCTGACCTGACGGGCGTTTCTTACACCGCTTCATTAGAAAAAGACACGGATATTGCCTTGCGCGTCGTTGCCGACCACATTCGCACACTTTCCTTCGCGATTGCCGACGGCGCAACACCGAGCAACGAAGGACGCGGCTACGTGCTTCGACGCATCTTGCGCCGCGCCGTGCGCTACGCCAAAACGCTGACTCAAACCAGCGAGCAACACCCTCTTCTTCATAAACTCGTCTCCACGCTTGCCGATTCAATGGGCGACGTGTTTCCTGAACTTCTTGAACGCCAAAGTGTTATTGAGCAAGTTATTCGCGCCGAAGAAGAAAACTTTCTGCAAACGCTTGATAGAGGGATTCAAATTTTTAACGAGGTCGCCGCAAAAGTTAAAGCCGAAAATCAATCGACGATTGCAGGAAACGACGTGTTCAAACTCTACGACACATATGGCTTCCCAATGGATTTAACGCGCTTAATGGCGCAGGAAATTGGGCTATCGATTGATGAAGCGGGCTTCGAGAACCTGATGAAAGAGCAGAAAGAACGCGCAAGAAAAGACCGCAAACAAAAAATGGCACAAGGCGAAAGCGGTGAAGCCAAGTGGGTGAAACTCTCTTCGGGCAAAGATTCTGTTTTCAAAGGCTACACATCGCTCTCCGAAAAAGCCAAAATTCGCTTCGCCAAAAAGACCGACGATAAACTCTTTTTGATTTTGGATAAAACGCCGTTCTATGCCGAATCGGGCGGTCAAGTCGGTGATACGGGAATGATTGAATCCGGAAATTTGACGTTGCATGTCTGCGATGTTCAAAAAGATGGCGAGCGGATTGTTCATATCGTCAATCGCATTAGCGAAGTTGGCGGCAAGGAAATAGAAATTTCGGAATTAGATTTTTCAATGCTTTCCAAAGACGTGACGGCGAAAGTCGACGGCGCGGCGCGGATTCACACAGCACGCAACCACACGGCAACGCACTTGCTTCACGCCGCACTGCGCAAGGTTCTGGGCGAGCATGTCCAACAAAAAGGCTCACTTGTTACGCCTGAACGATTGCGATTCGATTTTAGCCATTTTGAGAAAACAACCGACGCACAACTTGCCGAAATCGAGGAACTCGTTAACGACCAAATTCGCTCCGCGCAAAAAGTCATCAAGCACGACGGCGTTCCGTTTGAAGAAGCCAAACGCATGGGCGCGCTGGCGTTCTTCGGCGATAAATACGGCGATGTGGTGCGCGTACTCGAAATTCCGAATTTCTCGATTGAGTTTTGTGGCGGCACACATTTAGACAATGTCGGTCAGATTGGATTGTTCAAAATTGTTTCTGAATCGAGCATTGCTTCGGGCATTCGTCGCATTGAAGCCGTAACAGGCAAAGCCGCCGAAGCCTTGTTCCGAAAAGAGTTCAACGAACTTCAATCACTCAAGATGTTGCTCAATGCGCAATCAGAAGAGGAGATTCCAACGAAGATTGAAAAACTGCTTGAAGAGCGGAAAGCGTTAGAAAAACAGTTGGAAAAACTGCGCGTGGAAGTCGCCGCCTCACAACTTGACCGCCTTTTGAATCAAGCCCATGAAATTGGCGGCGCGAAAATTTTAGCGACCGAAGTTTCTGCCTCGAATGCCGACGAACTGCGCTTGATGGGCGAAGCCTTGCGGGGCAAACTGAAATCGGGCGTCGCCCTTTTAGCCAGTGTGATTGAGGGCAAAGTCGCGCTCGTCGCAACGGTCAGCGACGACCTAATCGCCTCTAAAAAACTTCAGGCAGGCAAACTCATCGGCGATGTAGCGAAAGTCTTGCAGGGCGGCGGTGGCGGCAGAGCGCAATTCGCAACCGCAGGCGGGAAAGACGCCTCTAAACTTCCTGAAGCCTTCGACCGCTTTAAGTCGCTCGTGCAGGCTGAACTGAATTGAAAATAACGCACGCACGTTTTCGGTTATGAATGACTAACCCAAATCGTCTTCAGATTGACGAACTCCTTAATGCCGTAGCGTCCGAGTTCGCGTCCGAAGCCTGAATCTTTCACGCCACCGAAGGGCAGGCGCGCATCGCTTTTGACCATCGCATTGACGAAGCAGTTTCCAAACTCCAAACGCGTGATTGCGCTATCGGCGCGCCACGCATCGCTTGTAAAAATTGCCGAGCCTAATCCGTAATTCGTGGCGTTGGCAAGTTCAATGGCTTCGTCGTCGTCCTTGACGGTGATGATTGCCGCCACAGGTCCGAAAGTTTCTTCGTCAAACACCGCCATGCCCGGCGTTACGCCTGTAAGCACGGTTGGCGGATAAAAGTAGCCTTTGCCTTCGTAAAGTTTGCCGCCACAAAGCACCGTCGCCCCAACTTGAACGCTTTGCGTAACTTGACGATGCAAGTTTTCGAGCAAATCTTTACGCGCCAGCGGTCCGACTTCGGTTGTCTCTTCCAACGGCGAACCTACTTTTTTCGCGGTCATCTTTTCAACGACTTTCGCTTCAAAGGCTTCGCGAATTTTTCGAGCCACGATGAACCGCTTTGCGGCAATGCAACTCTGCCCTGAATTCAGCAACCGCGAATTGACACAAGTTTCTGCCGCAAATTCCACATCGGCGTCATCAAGCACAAGGTAAGCATCACTTCCGCCGAGCTCGAGCACGCACTTTTTCAAGGCTTCGCCAGCTTTGGCGGCAACGAACTTTCCTGCGCGCGTGCTTCCTGTGAGCGTAACCGCGCGAATCAACGGGTGCTCAATTAGTTTTGAAATACGTTCAGCCACTTTATCGGGCGCAATGTCGAGAAAGTGAATCACGTGTTCAGGAAAGCCTGCTTCGCGGAAGAGTTTATCCAACGCATGCGCACACCCGGTTACATTTGGCGCGTGTTTGACAAGAGCCGTATTGCCTGCCATGAGCGTTGGCGCGGCAAAGCGAATCACTTGCCAAAACGGAAAGTTCCATGGCATAATGGCGAGAATCACACCGAGCGGACGGAAAATGACCTTGCTCTTGATGGCTTCGGTTGGCACGACTTCATCAGCCAGAAACGCTTCGGCATTTTCGGCGAAGTATTCACACGTGCCTGCACACTTTTCAATTTCGGCAATGCCTTGTGTGATGGGCTTTCCCATTTCCAACGCCATCAGTTCAGCAAGGCGTGCTTTGCCTTCACGCAGTTTTTCCGCAAGTTTCTTGAAACACGCGCCGCGCGCTTGAAACGATAAACCGCGCCAATGGTCAAAAACCTTGTGCGATTGCTTCAATGCCGATTCAATTTCCGAGAGCGAATGTTCTTGATACGACGCAATGAGTTCTTCCGTCGTCGGATTGATAGAGTCCAGCATCATGAGTGGTTATGCCGTGATTGGTTCAGGTGTTTGTGCATAGAGCACGTCGCGCGTTTTGGCTTTGATGAGTTTCATTTCTGCTCCGTCAAAGACGGCATAAGTTGGCATGCCGCCTATCCACGTGCCGCAATTCACATAATAACTTTTTTGATTGCGAAGTCGGTGCAGTTTAACGACGTGCCTGTGTCCGCAGACGAAGTAGTCAAATGGTTCTCTTTGCAGTTCTTCATTAGCAAACATGATGAGCCGTTCTTTTTCGCCGTAATCTTTTTCGGTGTAGGTGTGTTTGCGCGAGAGTTTGGAAAGGTAATCCATCACGCCGACGCCGAAGTCGGGGTGAAGCCAGCGATACCACGCAAGGTTGAAGTTGTTGCGCACGAGCGAGCGAAAGAGTTTGTAGCCTGTGTCGCCTTTGCCAACGCCGTCGCCGTGAACGATGTAGAAGTTTTTGCCGTCGATGTTGTGTCGCAGTGCGCCGTAGTGGGTTTTCACACCGAGTTCTTCGTCGAAGTATTTGCCGAGATAAAAATCGTGATTGCCTGCAAGGTAATGCACTTCAACGCCTGCACGCACCAAGTCGTAGAGCGCGGCGAAGAATCGATACGGTCCTTTTGGAATCACGTGTTTGTATTCCATCCAATAGTCCAAAATATCGCCGACCATGTAGAGCAACTTCCCCTCGCGCTTGATTTCATCGAGCAGATTGAGCATCAGGTCGGTTTTGGCTTCTTCAATATGCCGCTCTTGCAAGCCGAAGTGGACGTCGCTGAAAAAGTAAGTTTTCTTCATTTGCATTAGAATTGTGGAACGTTGCTATGGCAACGCAATTTCACGCCTACAAATTTCTATGTGCCTGCCTCCAAATTAGACAAATTTTTCCGTGCCTTTGGCGCGATAGCCTCTCAAAAAATCGCTTACACGCATACGCTTTTTGCCTTCTTGTTGAAGCGAGAGAATTTCTACGAGACCCGATTGGCACTGCACATAGAGCGTTTCGTCGCCCAAAATCCACTTGCCGACTTCGCCGACTTCGGTTTCGGAAAAGAGTGCGGCACGATAGATTTTCACTTGTTTATCGTCCAAAGTGGTCCAAGCCGTTGGTCGCTCTGAAAGTCCGCGAATGAAATTAAACACATTGCGAGCAGGCTTTGACCAATCAATGCGCGTGTTGTCTTTGGTGAGTTTGGGTGCTTTTTTTGCAAGTGAATCATCTTGTTGGATTAAGTGCACCGAATCGGTCTCGATGAGTTTCAAGGTCTCGACGACGGCTTCGGCACCGAGTTCCGAAAGCCGAGCGGCAAGTTCGGTAGCGACTTCATTGGGCTGAATCGTCAGCGATTTTTTCAGAATCATGTTGCCAGTATC
>CALGMC010000174.1 GCA_937959145.1 uncultured Chlorobiales bacterium | reverse complement strand
ACTGTCCTATCAAATTAAACAGCAATTTCATTGCACCTTCGTTCAAAATGCGCACTTGCCGATAAAGCGCGAGGCTACAATAGGTGTATGTGCCTTTGCCATATTTCGTCCATAAAAGTGAGGTGGAGGGTTGAGCGTCGTCGGTGTCGCTCATAGCCAGCAAGCGCAAATAGTTTGGGGAAGTTTTTTCAAGGTCAGCACTGGGCAAATACACGCTTCGCTCCTGAATCCAATTCTCCCAATCTCTTGCTTCAAGTTTGTTTGGAACATTCAAAAGTGGGTGCGTCGGCACAAGCATTTTCACAGGCGCGTCTTCTTCGGTAACACGCTCAGTGGTGATGAAAATCGGATAAGGCGCATAGCCCACATCGTTGTTCCAATCTTGTGGCTTGTGATAAAAGCAAACGACGTGCCCGCCTTTCTGCACATACTCCAAAATCCGCTGATTGAATTTGACCAAGTCGCTCCGATAGCCGTAGGCACGAAGGTCTAAAAGAATTGTGGAGTACTTCTGCAAATTTTCGCCTGCCAGTTTCGCCGAGTCCAAAAGCGTGAAAGGGATTTCAAATGCGGTGAGTGCCTCTTCGAGCGTCGAGTCGTAGGTTTTGACCAAGCCAATGTTGATGTTCTTTTTAATTACGGCACTGACGGGTTTGAGCAACGCGCGAGCAGAAACAGGTGATAAGCCTTTTGCGGCAATGCCGAGCGGCGTGGCTTCAATCAAGAGTTCGGAGGGCGTTTGTTGGGTGTCTTTTTCGAGCGTGAGCGTGAGCGTGTCGCGCAATTCGGCGCGTGCAGTGCCACTGAACAAATACGGCTTACGAAGAATCGCCTTGCCGTTGTGCGAAACCGTAAGCGAAACAGGCAAAATTTCATTTGTCCGATTTTGAAGCGAGATGAAAATCGTGCGCGAGTAGGTCGGCGATTTTTCCTTGATGAGTTCTTCTTCGGTGGCAACGGATTTGAGCAACACCGAAGGGTAATGCTTCATGGAAAAAAGCGGAGGCGATGGTTCGGCAAGGTCGGCAAGGGAAATGGGAGAGCGTTCCGTTGATGAAATTCCGCCGAATAAATCATCTTTCACGAAAGGATATGGCTTATCGCGACGAACAAGCAGAAACCGTCGAGGCGCGTAAAACCAAGCGAAGAGCGACGGGGTAAGTTTATCCATGCCTTGTGAGCGATGCTTAGCGAGGGCTTCTTGCGCCAGTTGCAAGACGGTGCGCACAGAGTCAATCTTCAAGGAAGTGTTGATTTCCACGAGCGAATCGCGCCAGCGTGGGTTGCTCAAATCTTCGGGGCGGAAGAGGCGAAAGTAAAGTTTTTTGACCTGCCAAGTTGAAACGCCGTTGGTGAGTTGTTCAGGGTGGAAGGTTGAATCAGCGGCTTTCTCAAAGGCTTCGTAGGCGGAAATGCCAACGGCTTGATGATTGCCGTGCTGACGAAACGGCTTTGTGGTAATTGTGTCGTGATTGGTGATAATGACATCGGGGCGAAGTTTGCGAATGTAATAGACAATGCGCGCCAGAACGGCATCTTTGCCGCCCCAGATTTGAAAAGTTTCTTTGGCAGTTTTTGAAAATCCAAAATCGCGGAAATTAAGAAAGTAGGTTTCAGCACCGAGCAGTTTGGCGGCTTCGAAGGTTTCTTGGGTGCGCAGTTCGGCGAGGTCGTCGTAAAGCGATGTGCCGATTTCGTTTTGTCCGCCTTCGCCGCGTGTGTAGATGAGGCTGTAGATTTTGGCGTTTTTGAGTTTGGCGTAGTAGGCAAGCGTTGCGCCGTCTTCGTCGTCGGGGTGTGCGGCAAGTCCCATCAGCACAAGTGAGGATTCTTGTGCGAAAAGTGAGATGGGAACAAAGAGAAGTGCCAGCAGAAGTTTCATGAGAATTATTTGATGAAGGATTCAATGCGCGATTTTCGTTCGGGAATCGGAATCGTGGAGACGTTCAATCGGTCAGAGTCGATTCGTTCCCAGAGCGCGACGCCGGCGACTGTGCCTGCAATCGCGCCTGTAACAATGCCGTAGATGAAGGCTTTGGGGTTGCTTTCGGTATCGCCTGAAACGATTGCCAAGCCAGTTATGCCACCGAGCAATGCGCCAAGTGGCAAGCCAAGTCCGCCGAAAACCCATCGTCCCATTTGATTAGGCGGACGCTCAATGAAGGCAATATCGGCAAAGGCGAAGCGATAGAGGGTGTCGGCACGGAGTTCTAAAGAGTCATTGAGGCAGCGCGCCGTTTCGCCACCGAAAACGACTTGTGTGTTGAGCGTAACGACATAGCGCGCGTTTCGCATGTCGCGACTGCTGGAAAGCGACCCGCACGCACAGAGAGGAAGAAGCAACAAAACAAGTAAACTTCGCATTGAAAAGTATTGCCAAATGTCGTTCAAATGTTGTTCAAACGCCGCGCAATTCTTCGGCACGATGCACGCGCGAAATGCCCAAAATATACGCCGCTATTCGCATTGACACATTGCGTTCCTTCATGACGGCGGTAATATCGCGGTAGGAATTTAAAAGTTGTTTTTCAAGCCGTTGGTTGATTTCGTCTTCGTCCCACGAAAGTTGCTGTAAGTTTTGAACCCACTCAAAGTAAGAGACCGTAACGCCGCCTGCATTCGCAAGCACATCAGGAACGAGATGAACGCCGTTTTTTTCAAAGATGGCGTCGGCTTCGGGCGTGGTGGGAAGATTTGCGCCCTCGACAATGAATTTGGCTTTCACACGCGGCGCGTTCTCTTCGGTTAAAACGCCTTCAATGGCGGCGGGCACAAGCACATCACAAGGCTTTTCTAAGATGGCTTCGCCGCTGACTTGTTCTGCATCAGGGAAGCCAACAACGGTGCGCGTTTTCTTGACGTGTTCCAAAACAGCGTTAAGGTTTAGCCCTTTGTCGTTGTAAATCGCGCCTTCGACATCGGAAAGTCCAACGATGAGTGCGCCTTCTTGGGCGAGCAGTTTGGCGGCATTTGAGCCGACATTGCCGAAGCCTTGAACGATGACTTTGAGGTCGCGCACATCGGTTTGATAATCTTTGGCGAGGGCTTTGGTGAGAATCATTACGCCACGCCCTGTGGCTTGTTCGCGTCCTTTTGAGCCGCCGAGTTCAACGGGTTTGCCTGTAATGACGGCGGGCGTATAGCCGTTGCGCTTGCTGTATTCGTCCATAATCCAAGTCATCACTTGTGCGTTGGTGCCCATATCGGGCGCGGGAATATCGCGATAAGCACCGAGAATTTGATTGATACGCGAAGCGTAAGTTCGAGCAATCGATTGCAATTCGCGTTGCGAAAGTTGGCGCGGGTCGCAGTTGACGCCGCCCTTGCCGCCACCAAACGGCACATTCACAATCGCCGTTTTCCACGACATCGCCTCCGCCAACGCACGCACTTCGTCTAAATCGACAATCGGGCTAAAACGAATCCCACCTTTGAACGGACCGCGCGCGCCATTGTGCTGAACACGATAGCCAGTAAAGACTTTGAGTTTGCCGTTATCAAGTCGAACAGGAAAATTCACTTGCATTTCGCGGAACGGCGTTTGAAGCAGAAGCGCGGTTTCTTCGTCGTAGCCTAAATGCTTCACGGCAGTGTTGAAGTTATGACGAATGATTTTGTAAGCACTGATTTTGGGATTCATCGCTGAATGGTTTGGTTTTGAAAGAAGAAAAGCCGTTTTTTGCGCTTCTCAATTTTGAAGAAACAAAATAAAACGCGGTTTTAATCGA
>CALGMC010000173.1 GCA_937959145.1 uncultured Chlorobiales bacterium | reverse complement strand
GGCATCATGCTGGGCGCGTTTTATCGCCTTTCAGCAATCGTTTTTTTTCTCGCTTTCACTTACGTTGAACTGCTCGACAAAGCCTATTACCTCAACCATTATTACTTCGTTAGCATCACGGCGTTTCTTTTGACGCTTGTGCCTGCGCATCGATATTTCTCCATCGATGTGTGGCGCAATCCGCAAATGGAATGCACCCAAGTGCCACGCTGGACGATTGACCTGTTCAAACTTCAACTTGCGATTGTCTACATTTTTGCGGGCATTGCGAAAATCAACTCCGAGTGGCTTCTCAACGCCATGCCGCTTCGCTTGTGGCTTCGCGCACAAGACGCGCTCCCACTTATCGGCTGGGCAATGCCTTATGACCTCACCGCATACCTGTTCAGTTGGGCGGGCATGCTTTACGATTGCACGATTGTTTTCTTCTTGATGTGGAAACCGACGCGCGCACTCGCTTACCTTGCCGTTATTGGTTTTCATGTCATCACAGGCATGATGTTTCCAATTGGCGTGTTTCCGATTGTGATGATTGGCGCAACGACGATTTTCTTTTCCGAAAATTTTCACAAAAAAACGATTGACCTTTTGCGTTCAGCCTTTGGCAAAATTTTCCCGAAACCACTTGCAACTTCAACGCCGAAACTTTACACCACACGCTTTCAGCCGATTTTGCTCAGTGTGCTTCTGATTCACTTTGTGCTTCAACTCTTGATTCCGTTCCGATTTCTCCTTTATCCGCAAAACGAGTGGTGGAATCCAACCGAGTTTTTTTGGAACGAGCAGGGCTATCGCTTTTCGTGGCGCGTGATGCTGGTTGAAAAAGCAGGCACGGCAATTTTTTACGTGAAAGACACTCAAACAGGACGCGAAGGCGTGGTTGATAATCGCGAGTTCCTTAATCCCACGCAGGAAAAGCAGATGTCGTTTCAGCCCGATATGATTTTGGAATTTGCGCATTTTCTCAAACGCCACTACGCCGCAAAAGGCGTGCATAACCCCGAAGTGCGCGCCGAAGTTTATGCCACGATGAACGGACGCTTGGGCAAATTGCTCATCGACCCAACCGTGAACCTTGCCGACTTGCAAGAGGGATTCAGCCATAAAGACTGGATTCTGCCGTTTAACGAGCAACCCACATTTTCAAATGCGAAAAAATGAAGCCGCTGTTTTTACTTGTTACACTTCTTGTTGGAATTTCGGTTAAAGCGCAAGAGCCAATCGTTTCAGGAACGATTCGCGATGCACAAACAGGCGAAGCGATTGTAGGTGCGTCGGTTATGCTCAAAGCGCAGGGCGTTGGCGGTTTTACCAATGAAAGCGGCGAATTTTCGTTTCGTGCGAAGCGCGTCGGATTTGATTCGCTGGTCGTTTCGGCTGTGGAATTTGAACGCACGGCATTGGCTTGTCAAATTGCATCGAGCGGCGCGCGCTTCGACATTCGCTTAAAGCGGCGTGTTTATCAATCGCGCGAAATTTTGGTGCAAGGCGAAAGCGGGAATCGGTTTGGCATTTCAAAATTAGGGTCGGTTGAAGGCACAGCCATTTACGAGGCAAAGAAAACGGAAGTCATTACGCTGAAAGATGTAACGGCAAATTTGGCGGTTAATCAAGCGCGACAGACCTTTGCCAAAGTTTCAGGGTTGAACATTTGGGAGTCGGACGGTGGCGGCATTCAACTTGGCATTGGCGGCAGAGGCTTGAGCCCGAATCGCACGTCGAACTTCAATGTGCGGCAAAATGGCTACGACATTTCCGCTGACCCGCTCGGCTATCCTGAAAGTTACTACACGCCGCCGTTTGAAGCGTTGGAACGCATTGAAGTGGTGCGCGGTGCGGCGTCGCTCCAATACGGCACGCAGTTCGGCGGTATGCTCAACTTCGTCTTCAAGCGTGGCAATCCCGATAAACCATTTGAATTTTTCTCGCGACAAACCGGCGGCTCGTTTGGACTTTTCAACTCCTTCAACAGCATCGGCGGAACAGTTCAAAACCTTAACTACTACGGCTTTTACCAATTCAAGCGCGCCGACGGCTGGCGACCAAACTCGGAATTCGACCAACACACTGCCTACATTTCCTCGCGCTATACTTTCGGCAAAAAACTCACGCTCACGGCGGACTATACCTTTATGCACTACTTGGCGCGTCAGCCCGGCGGCTTGACCGATGCACAGTTTGCCTTAAATGCGCGGCAATCCTTGCGCTCGCGCAATTGGTTTCGCGTCGATTGGAATGTGGCATCGCTTACAGCGGATTACTTCTTTTCTCCAACAACACAACTCAACAGCCGTTTTTACGCGCTTGCCTCGAGCCGCGAATCGCTTGGCAATTTAGAGCCGATTACCCGCGCCGACCTAACGCCGCGCCTCGATGGCACACGCAACCGCACGCTCATTCAAGCCACGTTCAGAAACCTTGCGAACGAAACCCGATTGATTCATCGCTACAAATTTCTCGGCAACCCATCCACCGTGCTTGTTGGACTGCGCGCCTTTCACGGCACCACCACCCAACGACAAGGCGACGCCGATAGCACCCGCAATCCCACTTTCCAATTCCTCAACCCGAACTTGCCCGATAATTCCGACTTCCGATTTCCGAACCGCAATTACTCCGCCTTTCTTGAAAACATTTTCGTCATAACGCCAAACTTTACGCTCACGCCCGGCGTGCGCTACGAGAACATTCAAACGTCATCGGAAGGATTTTTTCAACAGATTTCTTACGACGGCGCGGGGAATGTTGTGGGTAGGTTGCGCGAAGATGAACGACGCACACGCAATCGCGCTTTCGTTTTCTTCGGCATTGGCGCAAGTTATACGCCCACGCAAAGCGCCGAACTTTACGCGAATCTCTCGCAAAATTATCGCTCTATCACGTTCAGCGATTTGCGCATTGTGAATCCGAATTTCGTTGTCGACCCCAACATTCAAGACGAGCGCGGCTACAACGCCGATTTCGGTCTGCGCGGCAACTACAAAGGACTGATTTACTACGACTTCACGCTCTTTTACTTGCGCTACAACAATCAAATCGGATTGCTTCTCAAAAGCGACCAACCGCCGCTCTTTGTGCCATATCGCTTCCGCACCAACATTGCCGATTCGCGCACCTACGGCGTTGAAACCATGATTGAAGCCGACCTCTACGGACTTCTTTTCGGCTACACGCCTCGCACGAGCGTTTCGCTTTTTTCTAACATCGCCGTTTTAGATGCGCGTTACATCAACACCGATGAGCCGTCGATTCGCAATCGCAAAGTGGAACTCGTGCCGCCGATTACGGTGCGCACGGGTATGAGCGTGCGGCACGGGCGTTTTCAAACGACATTTCAATTTTCGTATATCGGCGAGCATTTCACCGACGCGACGAATGCCGTGCGCACCGCAACTGCCGTCAATGGCATTATTCCTGCGTATTGGGTAATGGATATTTCCGCACGCTATCAATTCAGCGCATTTCAAGTTGAGACAGGGGTAAATAATCTGACCGATAATTTTTACTTCACGCGCCGTGCGGAGTCGTATCCTGGTCCGGGCATTATTCCTTCCGATGGGCGAAGCGTTTATCTCACGCTCGGCGTGCAGTTATGAATGATGTTTCAAGGTAACGAGGAATGAGTAGTGAGGAATGAGTAGTGCGTAATGATGAACGGGAAGCGAGCCATTCTTCACTCTTCACTCTTCACTCTTCATTCTTCACTACTCACTCTTCATTCTTCATTAACTCGTCATTCTGAGCGAAGCGAAGAATCCACAATCCGTGCAAACCCGTTTCATCTGTTCAAGCCGTGTTCCAATCTTTCACGACTCACGATTCATTATTTGTGGATTCCTCACTGCGTTCGGAATGACAGGCTAACGAGGAATGAGTAGTGAGGAACGGGAAGCGAGCCATTCTTCACTCTTCATTCTTCACTCTTCATTCTTCATTAACTCGTCATTCTGAGCGAAGCGAAGAATCCACAATCCGTGCAAACCCGTTTCATCTGTTCAAGCCGTGTTCCAATCTTTCACGACTCACTCTTCATTCTTCATTATTCACTATTTCGCCAGCATCATTTCCTTCGTTTGTTCAACAGTTGCCCCTGACGCTTCGTGCGTTGCGCTTGCCTGCAAGCGATAGGAATAGACGCCACTTGCTAAAGTGCTTGCCTTCAAGATGTAAAGGTATGTGCCTGCTACTTGACGACCCTGCACCAGCGTCATCACTTCCTTGCTTGACGCATCATAGACTTTGAGCGAGAGAGTGCTTTCAGTGGGCAGTTGATAGGCAATGATGGTCGCTGAGTTGAATGGATTGGGATAGTTTTGCAAGAGGGCGTAGGCTTTGGGCAAAGTGTCTTCTTGGGCGTTAGCCGTCCATTGTGCAATGCGAGAAGAAGAAATCGGATGATTGCTTGCGTTAACGAAGGTGAAATCGCCGCCCAAGAAAAGGCTGTTGTTATACACCGCCAGCGCATTGACACGGTTATCCACCCCGTTGCCCGAGCCTGTGCCGAGCGTGCTCCAAGAGGTGCCGTTCCAGCGCGCAATGTAGTTGGCTTCCACGCCGCCTGCCTCTTTGAACCTGCCTCCCACATAAAGTTCCCCGTTATACACCGCCAGCGCATAGACATCATCATTCACCCCGTTGGCTGAGCCCGTGCCGACGCTGTTCCAACTTTTGCCGTTCCAGCGCGCAATGTGGTTGGCTTCCATGCCGCCTGCCTTTTCGAACTTGCCTCCCACATAAAGTTCCCCGTTATAGACCGCCAGCGCAAGGACCCAACTATACACCCCGTTGTCATAGCCCTCGCCGACGCTGTTCCAACTTTTGCCGTTCCAGCGCGCAATGTGGTTGGCTTCCATGCCGCCTGCCTCTGTGAACTTGCCTCCCACATAAAGTTCCCCGTTATACACCGCCAGCGCATTGACAGCGTAACCCACCCCGTTGCCCGAGCCTGTGCCGAGCGTGTTCCAAGAGGTGCCGTTCCAGCGCGCAATGCGGTTGGCTTCCATGCCGCCTGCCTTTGTGAAATCGCCTCCCACATAAAGTTCCCCGTTATACACCGCCAGCGCAAGGACCCAACCATCCACCCCGTTGTCATAGCCCTCGCCGAGCGAGTTCCAACTTTCACCGTTCCATTGCGCAATGTGGTTGGCTTTCTTGCCGCCTGCCGCTGTGAAACTGCCTCCCACATAAAGTTCCCCGCTATACACCACCAGCGCATAGATATATCCATTGACGGTATTCGACAAGGCGAAATCCGTGCTCCAAGTGCCCGAAGTGGTGTTCTCGGTTTGCGCCTCGCCTTTCGGCACCACACGCGGCGCACCGCTCGCGTCCATCTGCAACTCGTAGCCCTCAAGGCTGTAGCCACCCTCGCGCTCTAAGCGCAAGGTGCCGTCAGGGTTCAAAATCTCACCTACCGAAGGCAGTGTTACGAAAGATGAATCCATCTCTTTCATGAGTTTCTCCAAAATGTGGTTGAGGGGCAGAGGAATCAAGTTGCCGTTTCCTAATGTGCCCCGTTTGCATGAGGGAACGGCACAACAAAAGACAACAAGTGCAAAATTAAAAAAGTGGAATGAGAAAAAAAATGATGATGCAAAAGGGGATAGCAGGCGGAAACAACTCGCGTTGGCGCAGGTCTAAGGCGTCGCGCACGCCACCGCCGACAAGGACGCTCTAATGAGGAATGAATAACGAGGAATGAGAAAAAAGTCGGAACGACAACGCAATTCTTCACTATTCACCACTCACGATTCATTACGATGGACTCTTCACGTCGCTTTGCTTTGTTCAGAAAATCACGTGGTTTTTGCGCCACACAATCAGAGATTAAGCGTTCGGAGTGTGTTGCGAATGGTTTCCCACTCGAAGCCTCGACGCATGAGAAATTGCACAAGTTTTTGTTTGCGCTTTTGGGCATCAGGTTCTTTGGCGAGTGTTTTAAGTTTTCGTTCAGCGGCTTTCGTGCAAAGTTCTTCGCTGTTGAGGTCGGTTTCGCTTAGCACATCGTCGATGGTTTCTTTCGCGATGCCTTTTTGAAAGAGTTTAGATTTGAGCGCGGATTTTCCAATCGGCGTGCGTTTGAGCTTATCGCGCACGAGCGCGCCTGCGAAGTGAGCATCGTTGAGCAGGTTCATTTCGTAAAGTCGCGCAATTACTTTTTCAATGATTTCGGCAGGAAATTTTTTCTTGCGGAGTTTCTCGCGC
>CALGMC010000172.1 GCA_937959145.1 uncultured Chlorobiales bacterium | reverse complement strand
TTCAAAAACGCTTGTGAAAAATCTTGTTGGAGAAGGCTCTCGTGAGCGACTTCGGCGGCGAGTTTACCCGACTTCATCGCATTGCCGATGCCTTCGCCTGAAAAGGGATCGATGAGCGAGGCGGCGTCGCCTGTGAGCATGAATCGCTCGCCTGAAAGCGCACGACGCTTTGAGCCAAGCGGCAAACCATAGCCTCGGATTTCATCAATCATTTTAGCGTGTTTGAAGCGCGGGGCAATGTCGGGGTGCGTTTGAACAATTTCCATCAAAAGTTTCTTCAAATCCAATCGCTTTTTCTTCACGACTTGCGAGAGAATGCCTAAGCCAACATTCGCATTGCCGTTGGGAAGCGGAAAAATCCAAAAGTATCCGGGCAGAAGGTTGGGCAAGAAATGAAGCTCAATAAAATTTTGTGCGTGCATGCCTGAAACGCCACGATAATAAGCGCGAAGCCCTGCACAAAAGTGTTTTTCTTCGGGTTTGAATGTGGCAAGGGTGCGTGTTGTAATGCCGTTTGCGCCGTCTGCACCGATGAGCAAAGAGGCTGAAAACACGCCGCGATTGGTTTTCACGAGCACGCCGTCAGGCTTGATTTGCACGGATTCAACAGTGGTTTCTTCATGCAGGTTTGCGTTCGGCAACGATTTGACTTCCGAAACTAAAAAATTATCAAAGTCCAATCGTTTTGAAATGAAGCCGGGCGGCTCGGTAATTTGAGCCTTTGGTGACTTAAACGGCACATCAAGGTGTTTGCCATTCGGCGCAATAAAGCGAATGCCAAACGAGCCGATTTTATCGGGAAATGCCTGAAACCGCTCGTAGAGCGAGGGCGAAATTGATTTCAGCGTTGAAATCACATTGCCACTGAGTGCGTCGCCGCAAATTTTATCGCGAGGAAACTTGGCTTTATCAACAATGCCGATTCGGAGCGTCGGGTATTTGGAAAGCGAAAGCGCGACGCTTGCGCCCGCAGGTCCCGCACCAATAATCAGCACGTCAAAATGATGGTCGGGCATAAACGTTAAACCGATAAGATGTCATTGATGTTTTGGGATTGTAAAAAGCAAAGTTAACCCGAAAATTTTAACGCACAATGAAAGCCATTTGGAACGGACAAATCATCGCCGAAAGTGATAAGACTATCGTCGTTGAAGGTAATCACTACTTTCCGCCTGACGCACTTAAAAAAGAATTTTTTGAAGAAAGTTCAACGCATACCACTTGCTCGTGGAAAGGCGTTGCAAGTTATTTTAGTATTGTTGTTGGAGGAGAGAAGAACAAAGATGCGGCGTGGTATTACCCCGACCCCAAAGAAGCGGCAAAGAACATCAAAGGTTATGTTGCATTTTGGCGCGGCGTGAAAGTTGACGCGTGAAGTAAATGTTTGAACGCACCGAAGTATAACGCCGATGTTGAAACGAGCCACAAGAGCATTCCGACGCCCAAGCGAATGAATAAATCCCAACCGAAAAGGATTTCAAGCACGGAGTCGGCGTGATTCTTTGGATTAACATAAACTGTAATCGCACTTGCAGGCTTGAACATTGCCAAGATGCTCTCGGACGTTTCTTTGCGCAAAAGTTTGCCGCCCCACTGCGGCGAGTAAAGTTCGGTTTCGGCGGTGTAAGTTTTTCCGTTCAATTCATATTCATACCTAACAAAGGGAATGTAGGCTTTCTTGCCACGCATTTCTGAGGCGAGAATTTTGCCCGTCGTTTGCGTCCATTGCTTTTTCTCGGAAACATCGACAAGCGCACTCGATTCTTTCACAATTAAAATCAAACCTATCAATGCGACTGCACCCAATCCCGACCAAACCCACCATTTCCAACGCGCCGCCGAAAGCGATGTCTTTTTGAGGAAATACAACCCCAACCCAAGCATAAGGGCGACAACTTCAAGTGCGAGAAGTAAGATAAGCGAAAGGCTTGACGGTATATCAGACATAGCGTTGAGACTAAAAAGAGAACCGATTCCGAATCAATTAAACTCGAAGATAACTTTTCCTGCTTTATCAATATAAACCTGTTTATCGCCAATGCCGACAAGCGCAAGTCCGCCTTGAAAATTGCCGACGCCCGTCAGCCCCATGTCAATGGCGACTTTTCCCGTGCGGTCGATAAACGCATACTTTCCGCCTTTGGAAACCCACGCCAAGCCTTCGCTGAAATCCCCTGCGGCATCAAAAACAGTCGGAATAACCATGTTGCCACTTTTATCAATGAAGCCGAATTTTTCACCTTTACGCACGCGCGCCAAGCCTTCGCGGAAATCGCTTGCCGCATCGAACTGCTCGGCAATAACAAGTTTTCCGCTTTGGTCAATGTAGCCCCACAGGGCTTCGGTGCGCACACGCGCCAAGCCTTCGGAAAACTGACTTGCAAAGCGATACTTCGGTGCAATCGTGAAAGTTTGAACCGAATCGCTGAGCGTGTCGGTGCGGCGAATAAATCCAAACTTTCCGTTGAACTGCACAGCGGCAAATCCTTCTGAAAAGTCAGATGCTTTTTCTAAAACAGGTTGAATGACAATTTTTCCGGTGCTATCAATAAAACCAAAACGTTGGCGCAAAAGCACCTTGCTACGGTCAGCGATTTTAATCCAAGCCAAGCCTTCCGAGAAAGTGCCTGCATCAGTGAAGGTTTCGCCTACAAGCGTATCGCCATTGAGACGAATAAATTTCGTTTCTATGCCGACAACGAAGTTTTTGCTTTGAACAGCAGCAATGCCATTTGAAAAAGGTTCGGCATTTGTAAATCGCGCTTGAATAATAAGGTTGCCCGTTGTATCGATATATCCCCATTCATCTTTGATTTTCACTGCCGCGCGTCCTTCCGAAAACTTTTTGACTTCGTCAAATTTTGTCGGAACAACAATCTGCCCGCTTGAATTGATGTAGCCCCATTTTCCGCCTTGCTTTGCGGGAAAGAGTTGTGCGTTGAGAAGTGATGCTGAAAAAAGAAGATTGATGATAAGACCTGTGAGAACTTGGCGCGTCATTGATGCTCTCGTTGAATTGAAGTAAATTGAAAAAATATCCGAAAGAATTGTGAGAAACGAAAGCATAGAGAAAACAAAGAGCCTCATCGATGCACAGTTTGAGGAAAAAATTCGTCCGATTCGCTTTGAAGATTTCACAGGGCAACAGAAGATTGTCGATAACTTGCGTGTCTTCATTCAGGCGGCGCGTGGTCGGGGCGAAGCCTTAGACCATGTGCTTTTATCAGGACCGCCGGGGCTCGGCAAAACAACCCTTGCCTACATCATCGCCGCAGAAATGGGCGCAAGCATTAAAGCAACGTCAGGACCTGTTTTAGATAAGCCCGGCGATTTAGCAGGACTCTTAACAAATCTTGAAAAAGGCGATGTGCTTTTTATCGATGAGATTCATCGGCTCAACCCTGTCGTTGAGGAATACCTTTACTCAGCGATGGAAGATTTCAAGATTGACATTATGATTGATTCTGGACCTTCGGCGCGTAGCGTTCAGATTGCTATTCCGCAATTTACCCTTGTGGGCGCAACAACAAGGGCAGGGTTGCTGACCGCGCCTTTACGTGCAAGGTTCGGCATTTCGTCGCGGTTAGATTACTACACGGCGGATTTGCTCGAGAAAATTGTCAGCCGCGCCGCACGAATTTTAGGCGTGGAAGTTGAGCGAGACGGCGCGTTTGAAATTGCCCGACGCGCACGCGGCACGCCTCGCATTGCTAATCGCTTGCTCCGACGTGCACGCGATTTCGCCCAAGTCGCAGGCTCAAATCGCATTACGCTCGACATCGCCCGAACCACGCTCGCCGCTCTGGAAATCGATGCCTACGGATTAGATGAAATGGACAAACGAATTTTGCTTGCGCTCATGGAAAAATTCAACGGCAATCCTGTGGGACTGTCGTCCTTAGCCGTCGCCGTTGGCGAAGAGCCCGATACGATTGAAGAAGTGTATGAACCGTATTTGATTCAAGAAGGCTACTTAATGCGCACACCAAGAGGACGA
>CALGMC010000171.1 GCA_937959145.1 uncultured Chlorobiales bacterium | reverse complement strand
ACCAATCACAGCAAGCGTTTTCCCGTCAAGTTCGCGCCCAAGCCATTTCTTTTTATCCCAAATGCCGCGCTTCGTTTCCGCATGGGCTTGTGGAATCAGGCGGGCAACGGAAAGAATCATGCCACAAGTGTGTTCGGCGGCAGAAATCGTATTGCCGCCGGGCGTATTCATCACAATCACGCCTTGTCGCGTTGACGCTTCAATGTCGATGTTATCAACGCCCGCGCCCGCTCGACCGATGAGTTTAAGTTTCTTTCCGAGTTCAAGAATATCGGCAGTTACTTTTGTTGCGCTTCGCACTAAAAGCACATCGTATTCACTGATGATAGATTTAAGTTCATCTTTGGAGAGTTTGGATTTCTCCGTGACGGCAAAGCCATTGTGGGCAAGAAATTCGCCACAAGTTTTCTCGATGTTGTCTAAAATGAGAACCTTCATGTTCGAGGTGAGCGTGTCGTGTAAAAAGTTATTTTGAAAAGAGGTCGCAAGTATAAGGATTTTCGCGGGATTTTCGCGCTCTCTGTGAAATGAAGGCGTGAGGGTTTTTGTTATATTGATGAAAACTCAAACTATCCAAAGTTAATATGGGAAATTTAGAGCGTCGCGTAAGCGACTTGGAAGCCGTATTAGGAGAATTTCTCGCTCAGAGCGCGTTAGCGGCACGTCGTGCCGAAGCCGAAAACCAACTTCTCAAAAACGAAATGAAAGACTTCAAGAACGAGATGAAAGACTTCAAGAACGAGATGAAAGACTTTAAGAACGAAATGAAAGTCTTCAAAGATGAAATGCAGGTGTTCAAAGACGAGATGAAGGACTTCAAAGACGAGATGAAGGACTTCAAAGACGAGATGCGAGTCTTTAAGGATAACGTGGACAAAACAATCGTAGAGTTGAAAGCGACAACATCGGAATTGAAGAACACAACGGCGCAGTTGAGCAAAGAAATGAGCGACTCAAAAGCGGAGTTGAATAAAAAATGGGGAGACCTTGCCAATAGACTTGGAACAGTGGTCGAGGACATTGTCGCGCCTAATCTTCCGACCGTTGCGAAAAAGTATTTCAAGATTGAGCACATTCAACGCTCAATGATGAATCTTTACATTGAGAGCGAGACACTGAAAAAAGGAAAAGAATTCGATTTAATTCTGGTTTCAAAAGACTATGTGTTGCTCAACGAAACGAAAACCACGATTCGTCAAAACTATATGGACGATTTTATTCAAAGCCTACCCGAATTCTTCGAGTTCTTTCCTGAACTCAAAGGAAAAAAGTTGATTCCAATTTTTTCAAGTCTCAAATTTACGCCTCAACAACTGGCCTACTTGACGAAACACAAAATCTACGCAATGTCAATGGCGGGAAGCACGATGGAACTGCTTAACTTTGAAGAGATTTCCCTTGCGTAAAAATGAAGTGCTGTAAAAATGAACAAAGCCGATTTTATAGACCTCTATGCTGAGTTGGGACTGACGCAAACCGCAACCGAAGCCGAAATCAAACGCGCCTACATGGAGCGCATCAAAGAGGTCCACCCCGATAAACTTCAAAACGCGTCCGAACAAGAACGCAAACGCGCTGAGCAGAAATCGCAACGCCTCAATCAAGCCAAAGAAACATTGCTCGATGCCGAAAAACGATTCAGCTACGATAACCTCTACCGCGAAAAACTTTCCGACGCGGCAAACGCAGCTTCGGAATACGGCTTCGATGGACGACGCTACAACGATTACGCGCAAGATATTGAGCGATTCCGCGCCGAGCGCAACGAAAACCTCAAAGCCCAATCGCGCTACCGACCGTTTATCTTCGTCATTATCGTCATTATGGGCAGTCTCTCAATTCTGTGGCGACTCGTCAAGCCCGAACAACTCACCGACTTCACCCGACCCGAAGAATCTGTAACGCTCACCGAGCCGATTTACTCATTCAACGTCGGCGCACAAGCCTTCGAGATTGCCCCGACTGAAACGATGTGCTGGGTAGCAACTGAAAACAAGCAGGTTCAAGGATTTCAAAAAGAAAATCCAACCAAGCCCATTCAAACTCTTTCGCTCACGGAGTCGCCACTTGCGATTGCAGAAAAAAACGGAATCCTTGCGATTGGCGATAAAAACGGCGTGCTTAATCTCATCAACTTGAACGATGGCACAAAAAGCAAATCGGTTAAAGCCCACAGTTCCGCTATTAGCACCGTACAATTCAGTCCGACAACCGACGAAGTGATGACTTCAAGTTGGGATAAAACGGTTCGTGTATGGAACAAAGACACAGGCGAGCAACTGCGAACACGACTTGGAATTGCATTCCCGATTTACTCTGCCACATTTGAAGCGTCGGGGCAGAGCATCGCCTTTACCAACGATGCACAAGCCATGATTTGGAATTGGAAAGAGGGCACAATGAAAACTTTGACGTTGCACAAACGCCGTATCTTCGCGGTCGCCTCATTTGGAGATTGGGTTGCAACTGCGGGCGAAGACCGAACTATCAAACAAATTCACTTCAAAACAAATAGCGTGCGCACGATTGACGACGCCATCGCCGTCAAACTGGCGTATCGTCCTGACGGAAAACTGCTCGCCGCCGCTGGGCAAGATGGGCGTGTGAGAATCTACAAAGCGGAAAACGGACAGAAGTTGGAAGTCATTGATGCGCATCGCCTTAAAGCCAACGCGGTGAAGTTTTCGTCTGATGGAAAAGAACTCTACACCGCTGGTGCTGACAGCACCGTCAAAGTTTGGGATTTGAGAAAATTTGATTGATTGTTTACATTCTTCACAAGAAATCTTGTTTTCTCAAACTTGAAAACTTGAAGTAACTATGGCGATTATTTCTATGCTCGTTCTGCTCGTCGTCTTCTTCTTGATGAGCCTCTCGCTTGCTAAAGAAAGTGCAGAAACATTAGCCTCAGCCCGAACGATTCGCACCCGAAAACTGCGTGAGCGTCACTTAGTTCAACTTGTTCGATTCCCAAGAAAAATCGAAACGTGCAAAAGTCGATGCCTCGACGACGAAGACGGCTTTTCACTGAACTGATGCACGTGCAACAGTGCGACTGCCCGGTTTAACAGCCTCGATTGCCGCAAGTTCAGGCGGAAGTTTATCCGCTTCGTAGACTTCCACTTGCATTTTCAAAAGAGAAAACTGCTCTTCGCAAAGCCGAACCGCGCCATTGCTTCTATCAACAATAAATCCTACGCCTGCCACAATGCCGCCTGCCGCTTCAACGAGCTTCATCACTTCGCGCACCGACTTGCCCGTTGTGATAACATCTTCGACAATCAGCACGCGCTCGTTGGGGTGAATTTCAAAGCCACGACGAAATTTCATCTCGCCTTCGGTTCGTTCCGCAAAAATGGTGCGCACATTCATTTGTCTGCCGACTTCCGTTCCGACCACCACGCCGCCCAATGCCGGAGATGCAACAACGTCAATTCGCTTGTTCATAAAATAAGCGGCAATCGGCTTGCAGAGTTTGGTGAGATACTTTGGATATTGGAGGACTTTGGCGCATTGAAAGTAGTGCGGGCTGTGCAACCCCGAAGAAAGAATGAAATGCCCTTCGAGAAGCGCGCCTGTTTCCCGAAAGATGTTGAGCACCTGTTTATCGGTTATCATTTGAAATTGTCGGTAAGGTTTATTTGATGGTGATGTTCCCAATGCCTTTTTCTTTCATCAACGCTTCAATCTCTTCGGTTTTACGCGGCAAGGCGGCTGACATAACACGAGCACCATTTTCCGTAACCAGCACCATATCTTCAAGGCGCACGCCAATGTTCCACCACTTGCGCTCACACGGCGAGCCTTCGGCGATGTAAATGCCGGGTTCAACCGTAAAGACTTGCCCCGCCTGCAAAATCGCCATGTTGGGGTCATGCACATCAAGCCCGACACTGTGCGATGTGCCGTGCATGAAGTATCGGCGATAGTCCGATTTATCCTGAATTAATCCAAGTTTGAGCAAGCCTTCGGCGATAATTTCGGAGGCTTTTTGATGCGGCGCACGGAAGGAGTTGCCCGGTTTACATTGTGCAATCGCGCTGTCTTGTGCGGCAAGCACGAGGTCGTAAATGGCTTTTTGTTCGGGCGAGAATTTTCCGTTGACGGGAATCGTGCGGGTTACGTCGGTTGCGTAGCCGTGATATTCGCCGCCCATGTCCATCAAAACAAGTTCGCCCTCGAACATTCTCTTGCGCGTTGTGTTGTAGTGTAGAATCACGCTGTTTTCGCCCGCGCCGACAATGCTCGGATATGCCGTGTATTCGCACCCTTTTTTCTTGAACACATATTCAGCAACAGCGGCAAGTTCATATTCATACATATTCGGCTCGCATGACTTAATGGCTTCCAAATGTGCGGCGACGGTGGCGTCTGTCGCTTTCTGAATCATTTCAATTTCAATGGGGTGTTTGATTTGTCGGAGTTGTCCGAGCAGTGGCGAAGCATTTTGAATCGTCAGCGATTTGTCTTTCCGCAGGTCTTCATCAATCGTTTTGACGAGGCGTGCAAAGTCGCCGTCGGAGTCGGCATAGTCTTTTGCGGGATAGGAAAGGAATACACGCTTGATGTTGGCGCGATACGTTTTCAGAAGCGTTTCAAAAAGATACGGACGAAGCGAATCGATAGTCGTTGCCGCGTTCAAGCCGAGATTCTGCATTGCGCCTTCTGCGCCCAACCGCCGTCCCGTCCAAGTTTCCATAAGTGCATTGCGCGGCTGAACGAACATCAGTTCGGTTGTGGCAGTGTTGCGAAATGGCATTTGAAATTTGGAGAGAATAAGTGCGGCGTTTGGCTCTTCGTAAAGCCCTGTGAGGTAAAGCAGCGAGTTGGATTGTCGGAAGAGAAAATCGACATCGTTGTTGCGAACTTTCAAATCGTTAGCAAAGAAAATCGCAATCGAACTATCAGGAAGCATTGAGAGCAGTCGCTCGCGATTGTATTTGTGAAATGAGGGCGGCGGGCGGTCGGGGTCATATGGGCTTTCAGGGGGGAGGTCAAGGTTGGGCATGACGCGCTGCGCAACGGCGCAAAGCGAAGTGAGCGAAAAAAATAGCAAGCAAATGAGCGACTTCATTGGAAATTGACGATTGTTATCGATTGATTTTGGCGTCGAAGAATGTAACCTGCAAGTAGACGGACATTGAGGTCTGACGCATTAGACAAAGCAGGTGCGAATTTTCAAAGCTTCTTTAAGCAGGAGAAGATATTGATTATGCGGAACTTCGATGGCACCGAATCGCGCGACATTATCGTTGATAAATTGCGAATCGAGCAGAGCGAAGTTGCGCGCTTTGAGCCGCTCAACAAGGTGATAGAGTGCGACTTTGGACGCATTGGAAACGCGATAAAACATCGATTCGCCGAAAAACGCGCCGCCCATCGAGACGCCATAAAGCCCTCCAACCAGTTCGCCGTTTTGGTAAGATTCAACGCTGTGTGCGTAGCCCATGTCGTGCAGTTCGCAATAAACTTCAATCATCTCTTCAGAAATCCAAGTGCCGCGCTCGTCGCCGCGCTCGGTGGCGCAGTTGCGCATAACGGCTTCAAAGTTTTCGTTGATGCGAATCTCGAACAAATTTTTCTTGACAATTTGCCGTAAAGAGCGCGGCACCCGAAAGCCATCGAGCGGAATGAGCGCGCGCATTTTGGGCAAATACCATTGCACTTCGCCTGTGTCGGAATCCGCCATCGGAAAAATGCCTGTACTGTATCCGTAAATCAGCAAATCTGCGGAAAGCGTTTGAGGTCGTCGTTTCAAAGTAGTCAAGTGTTAAGAGTTGAGCATGAAACTTCTGTGTTAAAATTATTCTTTTGCGACCGCCATCACGCCTTTGAGAGCGGTTTCGGCGGGTTCGGGTTCGGGCTCGCCGGGCAATCGGCGACGCAAGAGTTCATAGACTTTAATCGGTTCGACTTTGCCCTGAACGGTAATTTCGGCAAGCCAGCGACACAAGCATTGCTCTTTGACGATTTCGTAAGTGAATTGCGAAATCATGATGTAAGTGCCGAAAGCCTTGTTGGCGGCTTCAAGTCGGGCGGCGAGGTTCATGCCGTCGCCCATCGCGGTGTAGGTGAATCGCCCTTGTGAGCCCATGTTGCCGACGATTACAGGTGCAGTGTTTAAGCCCATACGGGAATAAATTTCGTGTCCGTATTTCGCCTTCCAAATCGGGCGCATTTCTTTGAGTTTCTCTTGCATCTCAATGGCGGCGTAGCAGGCTTTGACCGCATGGTCTTCAACGGGAAGCGGTGCGTTCCAAAACGCCACGACGGCGTCGCCGATGTATTTGTCGAGCGTGCCACCGTATTTGAAGACGATTTCTGTCATCGCGCCGAGATACTCGTTCATCAGTTCGGTCAGTCGTTCAGGCTCGTCCTTAAAACTTTCAGAGATGTTTGTAAAGCCTTTGACGTCGCTGAAAAACATGGTCAGTTCGCGACGCTCGCCACCGAGTTTGAACATGTCAGGGTTGTTAATCATCTGCTCAACGAGAACGGGCGGCACGTAGGTGTTGAAGAAGCCTTTAATCATTTTCTTTTGCCGCGACTCGGTGAAGTATTGATAAAGAATACTGCCCCCGTAAGCAAAGGCAATCGAGGTTGCGAAAGGAACAACCGCAATGAGCGTCATGTCAGTGATGAAGACGCGCTCCGCATATTGATTAAGCGCGGCGAAGATGGCGACGCTGAGGAAAATGGCGGCGATTTCCGTCGTGAACTCTTGCATCGAGTTTCCTTTTTTGAGCAAATATGCAATCAAACTGCCAATGCCTAAAAGCGAAACCACGATGACAAGTTTCGTCAAGGTCGAGAGTGAAAGGAGATAATCAATAGGCGAAACATCGCCGATGTAGAGAATTAAAACAAGCACGCTCAGAAGCACAGCGGTTGCGGCAATGCCTGTAAGCACCAGCAAGAGCGTTTGGTTTTGAAATTTGATGCGCTTGAGAGAAACCGACGCACCGAAAACAAGAAAACTCACTAAAAGCATCAACCCAAAAATAGAAGCAGGGTTAGCGCGCTTAATGAACTTTCCGTCAATGAAATTTTGTGTGGCGATGGCGTGCGCCTCAACGCCATACATTTTGTTTTGGTCGGGGCGACCCTCCGTCCACATCGACATCGGGAAGTCATCTTTGGCTTCGGGAAACATCGGACCGACGATGCAAATTTTGCCTTTCACAAGGTCTTGAATGCCAGCAAGCGGGTCGTCGAAAACATCGATTGACCATATGTCGCGCAGTTCTTCAATCGCCATGAGCTTCTGGCGCAAGTCATCGTTTTGCGCGACGGTAGCAGAATCGATTTTCAATTTTTCATAAATGCCATTGTCGCGCAGTGCGGCGTAAAAGAGTTCGGCTTCCGCCTTCGTCATAAATTCGGCGTCATCGAGAATGTTGTCGGCAGAAATTTCTAAAAACGAGTGGCTCGGTCCGTAGGGATTGAGCAAAACGGATTCGCCGTCGTAAGTGGGGATTTTCTTTCCCGCGAATGTGAAGTGCTCTCCATCAAAGCCGAGTGTGTCTTGAGTTTCAGTATAAAGTTTGAGAATGGCATACGCGAAAGAGAGAAACGGCTTTCCGAGCACGTCGGCACTGACGGGGTGATAGCGTCGGAGAACGCCGTCGTTATCCTGACGCACATTCACATTGCCAACGTTTGCGCCGGGCGTGCCGTCGAAGATGGTGAGGTAATTGGCTTTATCAACCGATTTGTATTCAACTTTTGAGGCTTCGGTGTAGTCGGTTGGCTCTCTGCCTGCAACGACAACGTTTCTACATTCTTCCGCCGCTTTGCGAAATTCTTCGTCGCCGCCTGAGCGGTCGATGTCATCAAAGACGAAGTCAAACGCGACGACTTTCGCGCCTGCGCGTGTAAGGTTGCGAATAATTCGAGCGTGGTAGTCGCGAGGCCACGGAAAAGGCTTGATGGCTTTTTGTGCTTGGTCGTTGACGGGGATAAGAACCACTTGTGCCGTCTGCTTGAACGTGCTATCCATCGGTCGTGCGTTAAAGCGAATATCGAGGGCTTTAAGCTCGAGATTTTCAAAGACCGTGAAGCGCGAGAGCAAAAACGCAAACACAACGATAATCGGCGCAACTATGAGTGCTGTGAACCAAATATTTGAAGCAATGCGCGTCTTGAAAAATTCTTTAGCGTTTTTCCACATAATTAGCAAACGGTTTTTGAGCAGTTATGAGTCTTTGACGGAATTTAGAAAAATCTTTCTCAAAAGTCGGCATCATTGAACCGCCGCGCAACCGAAACTTAAATTGCCTGATTTGGTGCGTCGCCGTATCTTCGACACACTTTGAAAAATGAACTTCTCTAAAACCAACCCGTTTTCGTCCAATGCCAGAAGAACTCACACGAAATCCAGAAGCCATACTCGAATTTCTCAAAAGCGTTTATCCATTCAGCGAACTCAGCGAGTCGGAAGCACGGGTTGTGGCAAACATCTTGACGCCGTTTGAATACAAGGCGAGCGAACTTGTCTTTTCTGCTGGCGACCCCAGCGGATGCGCATTTGTTGTGCAAAGCGGACGATTAGCATTTGAGAAAAAGGGATATATCACAGGCTACTATCACGCGCGCGACGTGCTTGGCGAGCGTCGGCTGATTGACGGCATGCCGCGCACCGCAACCGTGTGGGCGGAAGAGCCAAGCGTTCTGCACAGAATCACAAACAAGGATTTAGAAAATCTCGCGCTCGTTCCGCAAGAAACATGCTTGAAAGTCTATAAGCTCCTTTCGCGCTTGGCAAGCTCGAGCGAGCACGAAGAGCATCGGCTTTACAGCGAAATGGACGTGCTGTTAGTTCAAGACGGCGGCTGTGCGCCGGGCTACAACTCTGTAACCGCCTACATTACGGAGTATTTGGAATCAGCAGGTCGGCGTGTGTTTGTGGCGGCGCAAGGCTTTAAGTCGCTTGTCAGCGGCAAGCGCGACGACTTCCGCTGTCTCGTGTATAGTTTTGCCCTTTATCGGCAGATTGAGCACATTCACGGTGTCATTTTCGCGCCTCCCCTGCGCGAAGCGCGTGGTGCTGATTTCAGAACCGAGCGTTACAAAGATTTCAAACTGCTTGAAAATCAAAAACGCGCCGCTGAAAACATCATCGAGAAGAAAGTAAAAGTTCTCGTTGGAATCGGTGGAAACGGAACGCTTGCCGGTATTAAAGACTTGACAAAGTTGCTCCCAAAAGAAATTCAAACATTCTTTATTCCCGTAACGATTGATAGCGATGTTTCAGGAACGGAGTGTATTGGTCAGCACACAGGCGTGGAAGTTGGCGCGGAAAAAATTCGATGCTACATGGCAGATGCACGCACGCACAACCGATGCTACATCATTGAGCTAATGGGCGCGTCGGGCGGATTTCACGCGCTTCACTCATGCTTGGGTGCGGGGGCGCATTTAGCCGTCTTACCGTCAACAAACTACGCGCCGGCTGATATTGCAAAAGCCTTGAAGAATCGCTCCTCGACCGTTATCGTCGTTGCAGAAGGCTATAAAGCCAAAGAGCGTAAAGAGAAGGGAATTACGCTCAATGCGGCGGAATATCTTCATGAAGAACTCAAAGCCGCAGGCTTGGAAACCCGACAGCGCGTCATTTGTGAAGCCTTCTCCCGCGACATACGCGGTGCTCGCCCAAACAACATGGACATGACGCTGGCGCAACGCATGGCGCGAAAACTTACTGAACTCGTCTTGGAAGGAAAATCGCAAATGATGCCCGCCGTTCTATCAGGAAAAGAATACGCGATTCCGTTTAACGAAATTCAGACCGATAACACAGTCGATCGAGAACTTGCGCTCTTAGCCAATCGATTGAGTGTTTGAATCTAGAGGGAAAGAGGAGGGAAAGAGGAGCGAAACGCAAAAGTCGCTCCTCAAAAAGAAACCAAGAAAGACAAATGCTACTGCTGTGTGTAGCAAGCCGAGATGAAATGCTCTCCTGCTTCTGCCTTAGAGCGTTGGTCGAGCAAATGAAAATTGCGCGCCCCAAGTGAATGAGAGACTCGCGCCGCAATCGCCCACGCGCCCAAACCCGAACCCAACTTGTCGCCGTGCATCACCGCCATACGAATGAGTGCGCCGTAATCGTGTTCGCGCATTCCCGCCATAAATTCTTCCACAAGTTGCGTGTTATCTGTTGAAAGATGAAAGTTGTTCACGGCAACGACAAGCGCGTTTTTAGAAGTTAAAATTTCAGAAAGCGCGGCGGCGGCTTCGTTGCAAAGGTCAATCGTCTGGTTGCCGATGAGAAGCGGAACAATGCGAAGCGAATGATGTTTGCCAATCGTGCGCTGTAAGAGCGGAAGTTGAACCTCAATCGAAGAGCCTTTCGGCAATCCCAATTCGCAAATGAAAAAGTCATCGTCTTCATCGCAAAGTTCGTTGCGCACGTAGTCGCTCAGTTCAATCTCGCCGAGCGGTGTGCCGAAGTAGCCATAGCCTGAAATCATCAAGCGGTCGTAAGTATCAACGGTAGG
>CALGMC010000170.1 GCA_937959145.1 uncultured Chlorobiales bacterium | reverse complement strand
ATTCATTGCGCATTATTGCTGCGTCTCAATTAGCAATGTTTTCGCACCGTGCACTGTGTTAGACAGTTCAGCCTCAAAAAGGTTTAATCGGATTTAGGATTTCGGCGGGTCATCTTCGAGCACGCCGCCGTGCAAGCGAATATGCGGATTGTGCGACTCTGAGGTGCGCTCGACCCAGACTTCTTTACCTGCCTTTCGCGCTTGTTCATTTTGCAAAACATGCACACGATTTTTAGCCAAAGCAATGACTTCACGCGCAAAATCAAGGTTATGTTTATCGGCTTCGGTTGCGGTTTCGTCGCGCACTTTCGAGGCAAGGCTTTCGCATTTTTCAAGTAGCACTTCGGCAATCGTCATCAGTTCAAGAGAATTTTCACTTTGCATGGTATTTGCTTTGGTTTGAGTTTTTGGGGGTGCTGAACCGCAATTTACGATTTAATTCAGGCTAATATCTTCTCTTGTGAGTATTTCGTGCCACATCATTTCCCAATACAAAACTTGGCGAAAATGTTGTTGAGAATATCATCGGTCGAGACTTTTCCTGTGATGGTTCCGATGTGATGTAGCGCGTTGCGCAAATCGGACGCCACAAGTTCGGTCGGCGCATGGTGCGCCACTTGCGCTTCGGCTTCTGCTAAACTTTGAAGCGCGTTGCGAATCGCCTCATAATGGCGAAGGTTGGTGAGCATGATGCTTCCTTCGGAAAGTTTTTCCGCGCCAACAGCAAGCGACTTCATTGCTGTTTTCAACTCTGAAATTCCCTCGCGCGTCAGTGCTGAAATTTTCACCACTTCGGCATTTCTTATCGTTATTTCCGCTTCGGGTTTTCTATCGCACTTATTGAGCACGAGCAAGAATTTCGCCTCCGACTGTTTTTCCTTGAGTGCCTGAATCTCCTTGATTTCATTAGGGTCTACAGGCTTGGAGGCGTCGAGAAGATAGAGAATCAAGTCGGCTTCTTCGATTTTTTCGTAACTGCGTTTAATGCCTTCGCCCTCGATTTGGTCGCCTGTTGTACGAAGCCCAGCCGTATCGATGAGTTTGAACAAGACGCCGTCGATAACGAAACTTTCCTCGATGTAGTCGCGCGTGGTGCCGGCAATGTCGCTGACAATCGCGCGTTCTTTTCCGAGCAGTGCGTTCAGCAAAGTAGATTTGCCTGCGTTTGGTCTGCCAACGATAGCGGTTCTCACGCCTTCTTGCACGAGTTTTCCGAACTTGAATGAATCGGCAAGTTCCGTCAGCGTTTTTTTAAGTTCGCTCATTTTGGCTTTCAGTTCATCACGGCTTTGAAACTCGACGTCTTCTTCGCCGAAGTCGAGCTCGAGCTCGAGCATTGAGCAAGCATTGAGCAGGTCTTCGCGCAGGGTTGATAGTTTTTTGGAAAGGTCACCTTTGAGATGCGAGAGCGCGGAGCGATAAGCGGCATTGGTTTTGGCGTGAATCATTTCGCCAATAGCTTCGGCTTGAACAAGGTCAATGCGTCCATTGAGAAAGGCGCGGCGTGTAAATTCGCCTGCTTCTGCCAATCGACAACCTGCCTCGAGCAAGGTTTCAAGAACAGTTTGCGTTACAATCACGCCGCCATGGCAATTAAACTCGACCGAATCTTCCATCGTGAAAGAGCGCGGCGACTTATAGACGATTGCTATGACTTCATCGACCATTTCGCCGTTGGCATCAATAATTCGTCCGTAATGCGCTGTGTGAGAGTCGGCAGTTTGAAATGAGAATGATTTATCGCTGGCTTTTCGGAAGACTTTATCGGCGATTTCCAGCACGCCCTTGCCGCTCATACGCACAATGGAAATGGCACTTTCGCCCACTGCGGTTGCAATCGCGGCAATTGGCTCTTGTTGAAGAATGTTCATTGTGAATTTGAAACCTTGATGAAACCCTGATTTAATCGACCATAGCGACTTCGCTCGCCCCGAGAGAATTTCGGAACGTATTGAAAAGCCCTTATATTCATCATGGAAATAGTTTTCTACAACCATTAACCACAACGGAGGACACTGCTATGGCAGCAGCCGTGAAAAAGCGTGCGAAGAACAAGTACGATATTATCGAGAACTTGTGCATCGCATGCGGATTCTGTTTAGACCAATGTCCGCCCAAAGTTAACGCCATTGGCGTGAAACTTTACGGCGACGTGCAAGAAGGCGGGTTCCGATACTACATCGACCAAAAAGCCTGCATTTCTTGCCAACTTTGTTTTGATGCTGATGCTTGCCCTTCTGGCGCCCTTATTGAGGTTCGTCCCGAAGGCGATATACTTGACTTCCGCTTCACGCCTGAAAAGCGGCTTGAACTTTACGACAAGCCCTTCTTTGCGCGATAAGCCAATATCAAGCGAAAGCAAAACGGACGCTCAGGCAGCGTCCGTTTGTGTTTTATGCTGATTTTGGAATTGCTTCGCAAAAATCCTTTCATCAAAAATTACTTCACCAACAACATCTTTCTCGTTTGCGTAAAGTTTTGCGTTTCTAATCGGTAGAAATAAACGCCGCTCGAGAGTGCCGTTGCGTTGAACTCAGCACGGTAGCGTCCTGCATTTTGACGTGCATTCACAAGGGTTTCCACTTCGCGCCCCAAGATATCAAAGATTCGCAACTTGACTTCGCTCGGCACAGCAAGTTCGTATTGAATCGTGGTCGTCGGATTGAACGGGTTTGGGTAGTTTTGTTCCAACGCGAATTGATAGGGCTTATTCGGCTCTGCGTTGGTCGAGAGTGTGCCTTGTGTGAGCGAAATATCATCGATAAGCCAACCGAACCCGCCACCGGTTGCGCCGCTTATCAGTCGGAAGCGCGTTACAATCGTGTCGGTGTTGAAGGCGGAAAGCGGAATAATTTTTTCAAACCACACATTTTGCCCTGCCGCCCATTCGGGGTGCGTGTTGCGCGAAAGGGTTAAGACAGGCGACCATGTTGCGCCACGATTTTTTGAAATTTCCACGACGCCCGAATCATTTGTGCCTGAACGGCAAATTGTCCAGAAGCGCAACTCTCCGCCGTTGAGCAGTCGCGTTTGCGGAATGTAGGCGGAGGCATCGAGGTTTGCGCCGTAGTTCAGCGCACCGAACGACCATGTGCTTTGATAGGCTAATGTATTCGTGCTATCCCACGCAAAATCTTCCACGACGCTTTGACGGCTTGTTTCAAAGGTTTCAGTGTAGTTCGCATTTCGAATTATGCCACCGCGAACAACAGGCGTCGAGCGTGGCTCACCTACGGCATTGATATTTTGTGGTGCGCTGCCAATAAACTGTGCAACATAGTTGTAGTTCGGAATTGGTCGACGTGGCGGCGTGTCGGTGAAGGTAAAACTTCTTCCTGTGTCGGTTGCGGAAAGGTTCAGTTCCACAATCAAGTTTTGTGGTTGTGGGCTAAGACGATAAAGACGCAGTCCGTTCAAATTGTGGAGCGTGGTGCCGTCGTCGTGAAGAGTTGGTGCAGTGAGGCGCACCACAACCGTGCTTTCATTGCTTCGTGCATCTATCGCTGGTGCGGCGGCGGGTCGGGGCGAGCCGCCAACGGTAACCGTTCTTGCCACAGGGAAGCCTGAATCTTCTAAATCGGGTTCGTGTGCATAGATGATGTAATTCACAGTTGAATACTGCGTTAAACCTGTGTCGCTGAATGTGATGGTCTGATTCGGTTGCGCATTTGAAAATGCTGTAACAAGTTGATTGTTGCGGAAGAGCAAAATTTCAAGGTTGCTAATTGTGCCGCCGCCAACAGTGATGGCGGGATTCGTCCATTGCAGTTGAACGGAAGTTGGCGTTTGGAAGTCGCTTGTTGCTCGCACGTTTTTGACTTCCTCGACTTTGGTTACTTGCCAGCCCATAATGCCAAGGGCTTTCCAGTCGGCGAATTTGAGCGTATCGCGCACGCCTGAGGCAAGGTTTGGGTCCATGATGCCGATTTTGCGGTCGGGAAGCGGCACGTTGGTGCGCTGTGCATCGTCGCGCCAGTGCGAGGCTTGCTGACCGTCGCCGCCAGTGCGGTCGCCGCGTGCGGTCGAGACTTCCCATTCGCGCGTGCCGTCCCAAAAAACTTGGTCGCCGCCGTTTGGGCTTGGTCCGGGCGTATTCACGCGCTGAGCGGTTGTGAAGGTTTGCAAGTTGGTTACTGCACCGGGACGGAATCGGAAGAAATCCCATGTGCGCATGAAGTTCGTGTTTGCACCAATCACTGAGACGAATCCTAACGCATGTCCGATTTCGTGAACGGCAACCGCATCGAAGTCGGTTTGTCCGGGCGAAATGCCGTTGCTTGGGTCAAGGTCGAACGGGAAATTGGAATTAAACCCAATGCTGGGCACGGTGCTTAATTGATTTCCGTTAGCGTTCAAAATGCCGAGGGCTTGAAGGTTGGGCGTTGTGCCAGAGGGCAATGGGTTTGCCGCGCCTGCGGTGTTCGGAACAGGTTGCGGAATGGCATTGTAAATCGGCGCGTAGCCCGGCGCACGCGCAATGAGCGAATCGGCAAAGCGACGCACCGTGTAGCCTGAAAGCGATACGACCGCCGAACTTGTTGAACCTAACACGCCCGGACCCCATGGCGAGCCGAATCGCGTTGGACCGTAGTCGACATCAATTACCACCGTAATCGGATTGGCAAGGAAGTTTTCTAATCGCTCGGCGGCAGCTTCGAAGGCGGCAACGGCATCAGGAAACTGCAACAGTTGTGGCGTGCCGCGCAAAATAATGTCAAGCCCTTGTCCTTCTGTGCGTCTTCCGATGGTGTTTTGCAAGACAATCATTCCGACTTTTGCTTTCGCTTCTTCGAGGGCTTTTGCTTCTT
>CALGMC010000169.1 GCA_937959145.1 uncultured Chlorobiales bacterium | reverse complement strand
AAGTTCAGCGACCTTTTTCGCGTGATGAAAATGGAGAAGTGGGGAAGTTTCGCCGCCTTGATGCTCATTATCGTTGTCGCGTCGCTCTCGCTCATCGGCTCACTCACAATGACGGCGATTGAGAAGCGTCGCGACCTCTATTTCCTTCGGTGCATTGGATTAACTTCCAAAGATGTTCAACATATTTTTCTCATTGAGGGCGCGCTCATCGGCGCAATCGGTGTTGCCTGCGGGCTTGCGCTGGGCTATGGCATTGCGTTTCTTCAAGCGCAGTATGGACTTGTTAAACTTCCATATGGAAATGCCTTTATTGTTAAAGCATATCCTGTGGTGATTGAAGCATGGGATTTTGTTTGGACGGCGGCTCTGGCATTTCTTGTAACCCTCTTCGCAAGCCTTTATCCTGCCAAGCGAGCAGCGGAACTTTCTGAAAAACTCTCCTTGAACCGTGAATAAGTGTGAGGCAGATTTCGTAATTTCCACACAGCATCAAGGCAAATGTAAAATGGAACATAACCAACACATTTATCAAGAGAAACTCGAAAAGAGCACGACTGCATCGCGGGGGTTATTTCTCTCGACCTTAGTTACCGCAGTTATCTTTTTAGTTGAACTTGTTGGAGGCTTGATTAGCGGAAGCCTCGCACTCCTTGCTGATGCGGGACACATGGTTACCGATGTTTTTGCGTTGCTTGTGAGTTCTCTTGCTGTATACTTGGCTTCAAAGCCAGCTACGAAAAAGCGCACTTACGGATTTTACCGTATTGAAATTCTCGCCGCCTTGCTCAACGGTACGATTCTTTGCCTGATTGCAATTTTCATTTGTTATGAAGCCATCGCACGCTTCGGCTCACCAAGAGAAATCCATACTGACGAAATGATGCTCTTTGGCGGCATAGGCTTGCTGGCAAATGTGATAAGTGCTTGGCTACTGCACCGCTCAAAAGAAAGTAGCGTAAATGTCAAAGCCGCATACTTGCACGTGCTTTCGGATTTGATGGGGTCAATCGGCGTTTTGGTTGCGGCGGGATTGATTGCCTTGACGGGCTGGCAAGCCTTCGACTCCATTATTAGCATGCTCATTGCCGTGCTGATTGTGCGTGGCGGGTGGAATGTTGTCAGCGAATCGGTTGACGTGCTTTTGGAAAGTGTGCCTCACGACTTGGATATTGCTTGTGTTGAAAAGGAACTTCGCGCCCATGAACACGTGGTCGACCTGCACGACCTTCATATTTGGGCGATTACCTCGGGTGTCAATGCACTTAGTTGCCATATTGTTGTTGATGAGTATGATTGCAGTCAAAGCCTTATTCTCAGCATCAATAAATTGCTCAAAGAGCGTTTCAATATCGACCACGTAACGATTCAACTCGAGAACGAACATGTCCATAAACACATTGCGCATCAGCAAACTTTAAGCGAGAATAGGGGCGAGAATAGGGGCGAACTTCATCGTCAATTGCATGCACACCATCATTAAATTGTTTTTCACAAGTGAACTTTTATATTTGCCGTTACAAAAACTTTTTGAGTTAAAAATCCACAATGCAAAAAATTGACCCAACTAGTATTCCTATCTTTGAAGGAATCTCGCAAGAAGAATATGAGCAAATTATCAAATATGCCTTCGTGAAAGGGTTTGAACCGAACTACGTGTTGTTCCGCGAGAATTTGATTGTAGGTCAAATTATGTATGTGATTTTGTCGGGCAAGGTTGAACTTTCAAAAAAGAACGCTTCGGGAGAAGACGAAGTGTTTATGACGCTTGGTCCGGGCGCACTGCTTGGCGAAATGTCGCTCTTTGAACAACAAAAACGCTCCGCCTCGGCAGTTGTCAAAGAATACTCGGAACTGCTTGTAATGCCGAAGTATAACTTCGATCGAATGTTGCAGAGCCGTCCGACGGAAGCCATTAAAATTCTGCTCAATTTCATCAAGATTCTTTCACAGCGGTTGCGCGAGACGACCAATCGCATGATGAAAGCCAAAGGCGAGTCAGAAGCACCGACTCCTGCTTTACCAGCATCGACACCAATGGCAACACCGCCCACTTCGCCCATGCAAGTTGCGCCTGAAAAATTAGCCATCCGCGACGGTGCTCAAAAGGGCAATGAACTTTATGTGCTCAGCCTCGAGGAACTTCAAAACCCCAATCTCTACCAGATTTTAGACCAAAAACGCCAGCAAGGACTCATTACTGATAGCTCTTCTCGACTTCTCATGATTCGCGACCTTGTCAATTATTACCTGCAACTTCCAATGGAAGAACTTCAACTCAAAGTGCGTGAAATGGAGTTGCGCTTCCGTAACAAACCCCGCGCATAATCGCCGCTCTTATTTTCTGAACGTTCAAAAGACCTACAAGTGTTCGTTGTTCCGAAAATGCACTTCAACCAAATTTCAAGCGAACAATGACTGCTCAAACAAGTGCCATCAATACACCAACCGATTCCACCCAAACCCGACGCCATAAACTTACACTGCTTTTCCATAACCAGCCTGATAAAAGCGTTGTTCTCGAAGTCGATGAAGGAACATCAATTCTTCATGCGTGCATGGAAAACGCCATTCACCTGCAACACAACTGCGGCGGCGTGTGCGCTTGTTCAACTTGCCACGTGATTGTCAAAAAGGGTATGGAGAATTTGCCGGAAATGACCGACGAGGAAGAGGAGCAGTTGGACGAAGCCGTCGGGCTTACGCTCTCCTCACGATTAGGCTGTCAGTCTAAACTCTATGGCGATGTTACGGTCCTGATTCCTGACCAATCTATCTATTTAGGACATTAAAAATTTAGGAATTAAACATCGAACAGCGTCGGTATCTGATGCTCGCTTCTCGAGAGCAGTGCTTTAATGACTGACTGGTTGGCTTTGGGAAACGCAAATTGGCTAAGTTCGTGGAGCGCAACCCAGCGGATTTCTTGACTACTTTTGGGTTGTGCGTCGCCACTGTGATAAGTGCATAAAAATGCATGAAGCGTAATTTTGAAGTGCGTGTAAGTGTGCTTAACAATGGCAATTCGCTCACCGACGACCACTTGTATTCCGGTTTCTTCTTCGATTTCGCGCTTACAGCAATCCACCAGGGTTTCGTGTGCCTCTTTCTTTCCGCCCGGAAATTCCCAAAGGTTTCCGAGCAATCCGTCAGGCGGGCGCAGTGCAATTAACACCTTCCCCTCGCGCTGAACAATTCCAATCGCAATTTCTTTGTGCGGAATTTTCGGCTTTGTTGACTTGAAAGGATAAGATAAAACCGCATCTTGCTGGAAAGAGGCACAGTCTTGATTGAGAGGGCACGCGGAGCATTGCGGATTTTTGGGCGTGCAGACGGTTGCACCGAGTTCCATCACGGCTTCGTTAAATTCGCCCGCTCTACCTTTTGGGAGATTAAGCGTGGCTAATTGCTCAATTTT
>CALGMC010000168.1 GCA_937959145.1 uncultured Chlorobiales bacterium | reverse complement strand
TTTTGCAACAGGCTTATCGAAGTTGAAAATGAGCGTGGTGTCGTTTGGGGTCAAGATAGCTTTGTCGAAATCGACAATGTCGGTTGGGTTGCCTTTTTTATCACGGAGTTTGACGAAGTTCTCGAGGTAATCTTGACGCGCGCTGGCGATGATGGTGTCGCCGTAGAGTTGATAACTAAATTTGAAGTCGTGTGAAGTGAGCGGCGTGCCGTCGGTCCATTTTACATCGCCGCGCAAGTTGTAAGTAATTGACTTAAAGTCGGGCGAAATGGTCCAACTTTTGGCAACGGAAGGTTGATAGATGAGGGTGCCTGTGGCAGTATCGAATGTGCCTGTGGTGATTCCGGGATAAATCATTGAGATGGCGTTGCCGCCTGAGAACGTTGAGCTGATGATAGGATTAAAGTTGTCGACGTCGCTTCGGTCAGCGAGCACAAGGGTTGTGGCGAGGGCGTTACTCGCTTGTGATTTTTCGCCATCTTTCTTTTGACAGGCGACGGTGAAGAGCACCAAAAGTAGGCAAAGAACACGAATGTAGGTGTGAGTCATTTTCGTCGCTGGTTTTTATTTGAAAAGTTATGAAAAGTTCGTTTGATACGTTTTCAGGCGGTTACTCGAAATCGTGCTCGAAGTATTCGATGGCTCGGCTTTTTTTGGGATTGCGCTTGACTTTATTCACGCTGAATGAAAATTTCGTCTTTGTGTCGACTTTGGACTTTTTGTCGCCATTGGATTGCTCTGCAATTTTTTCCAAAACGCGCTTATCCAATTCTTGCGCTGGGTCGTAGCCGTAGTGTTTGAGAAGATAGTTCAGTGCTATCACTTCTGCAATGACGGTGATGTTTTTCCCAGGATAAATTGGGAGTTGAATATGCTGGACGGGCACGCCAAGAATATCGATACTTTTCGGCGCAAGTCCTGTTCGGTCGTATTCGGTTTTGCTGTCCCATTCCATGAGTTCAACAACGAGCTCGAGGCGTTTTTGATAGCGCACGGCGCGCACGCCAAAAATTTTTTCAACGTTAATAAAGCCCAAGCCGCGAATTTCCATGAAGTGCCCCATCACCTCTGTTCCGCTCGCCATTAAAACTGATTCGCCTTTACGGGTGATGATAACAGCGTCGTCGGCGACGAGCCGATGTCCGCGCTCAACCAAATCCAAGGCGATTTCCGATTTTCCAATGCCGCTTCGCCCTGCGAAGAACACTCCGATGCCATAGACGTCGACCATCGAGCCATGAAAGACTTGGTAAGGCGCGAATTGGTCGTCCAAAAAGTCGGTAACAAGGTAGATGAACTTTGTCGTTGAAAGCGAGGTGCGAAAGACGGGAATGCGCGCTTCGGTCGCCATTTTCAGAAGGTCTTTATCGAAGTCGTTTCCGTCAGTAATGCAGATACAAGGAATTTTGTAGGGCGTAATGTTGGCGAAAACTTCGCGCCGTTTTTCGGGGGAGAACTGTTTGAGAAAGCGCGACTCGGTGTTGCCCAAAATTTGAACGCGCTGATAGGTGAAAAGATTGGTAAAACCTGCGAGCGCAAGTCCAGGGCGATGAATATCGCGCTCAACGATTTTTCGCTTCATGCTGACCTTGTTGAGCCGCTCTAATGAGACGCCAAGTCGCTCGGTAAGCGCGTCGTAGAGTTCAGCGACGGTGATGTCTTTCTTTTTCAGCGGTTGCTTGTTGAAATCCATTGCGCAATAATGAAATCGGCAGGTTTGAAGTCGCAATTTTGAAGTCGCAATGATAAACAGCGTGCCGCATTACATCTGCAACACGCTGTTCATCATTAACTCAACGATTAGAGATGTCTAATTTTTTCTTTGTGTTTTTGAAGTTGTCGGCAGATATGCTCGACGCATAAATCGATGGCTTTCTGATAGGTCGGCGCCGCTTGTTTTGAGACAAAGGTGTGGTTATGCACATGCGCCGTGATTTCCGCTCGCTTGTTCGTTACCAAGTCATGCATTTGATGGTCAAGAATGATGTGGCAGTCGGTAACGCCATTGTAATACTTATCGAAGTCCAGTATGGCTTCTCGGGCGTAGCGTTCAATTTCAGGATGGCTTTTCGCATGACGGAGTGTGAATTGAACACGCATTTTGTTTTCACTGTTGGTTTGCCCGTTGAGATGTTGCTTTCCCATAATGGCTTTTCCTTTCAAGATAAGTGTTGGTAAGATTCGCTTCGCCACATTTAGCGACGCGGGTTTGTTGCTTCCCGTTTTCAAAAGCGGATTAGGCTTTCGGGTGCGCTTTGTTGTAGGTTTCTTTTAATCGCTCGAAAGTTATGTGTGTGTAAATCTCTGTTGTTGAAAGATTTTCGTGTCCTAACATTTCGCTGACACTTCGCAAATCCGCACCGCTGTTGAGCAGGTGCGTTGCAAAAGTATGTCGCAAGATGTGCGGACTTTTTTTCTTCTGCTCGGTTACACCTGAAAGAAGTTTTTTAACCCGCCGTTGCAGAAGCATCGGATAGACACGCTCTCCCTTTTCAGTGATAAATACGGCGTTTGTTGGATTGGCGTTTGCTGGTGCAGTCTCCCGATTAGAATGGTTTTCAGGTATCTCCTGTTGATGTTCCTCTTTTTTGATACGATGTAACGTATCAAAGTTTCGCCGCACTTCAAAGTATTTCTTCAATGCCGAAATAGCCGATTTTCCAATCGGCACAATGCGTTGCTTTTTGCCTTTTCCGAGCACTTTTACAAAACCTTGATGAAGGTCAATATCGTCTGTGTTCAGCCCAATCAGTTCTGAAAGGCGCAAGCCTGCGCTGTAAAAGAGTTCCAAGACGGCTATATCGCGTGCGCCCTCGAGGGTTGAATCATCTATGTCGGCAAGGGTTTCTTCAAAGAGTTTTTGTGTTTGTGCTTCGCTCAAAAAAGTCGGAAGGCGTTTGCTGGTTTTCGGCGTGGTTACGCTTGAAGCAGGCGACGACGCCAACACTTTGAGCGAGACGAGAAATTTGAAGAAGGTTTTAATCGCCGCCAATTTGCGCCCGATGGAGCGCGATTCATAGCCCTTCTCCAACAACTCACCTAAAAAGAGCCGAATCGTGAGCGCGTCAATTTGATGAAGTGGAATTTCCGACTCATCTTGAACTTCAAAATGCGCTTTGAGAAACTGTGCAAACTGCGCAAGGTCGTTTTGATATGCCGTGACAGTGTGTTCCGAAAGCATGCGCTCAGTTTGAAGCGAGGCGAAAAAACGTTGCAAGTGCGCGGTCATACTGATTGTTTTTTACTGTTATGCAAGGCTCACTGGAAAAGCAAAGAATTGCATCACTGCAAAACGAAATTTCTTCCTGTGAAGAGGTTATCTTATGCGTTTCACATCGGTTCATAACGGATTCCTTTGAGACATGACTCTTTGCAAAGTTATCGGCACGCTGGTTGCCACACAGAAAGATGAAGCATTGCGTCCTGCAAAATTGCTTGTTGTAAAGCCGATAAACCTTGACGGTTCATTTCGCAACGAGCGCGAGATGATTGCGATTGATACACAAGATGCAGGCGAGGGCGATATGGTGTTAGTGGCACAAGAAGGCGCGGTCGTTGAGCAAGTGATGCAATCCGACAAAGTTCCCGCCAATACGATTGTGATGGCGGTGGTCGACGGCTTTGATGTATTTGAGCCGTGAGTTTCTGCTCTTCTGTCAAGAAATTGAGAAGAATTTGACCTTCATTGAATAGGTTTTTTGTATCGCTCTTCAATCGTGGAAGATTTTTCCACCAACTTTTCTGCAATAAACCGCTGAGCATCTTCTTCGTCTGGCCAGTTAATGATATTGCCGTGCTTTTCTATAGGCGTGTTATCTATTTCAATAGCGAGAGACAGTGCTTGTATTTCCGACTTGATAGTATCTGCTCTTCCGTAGAAGGTATTGAAGAGAGCCTTTCCTTTCTCCCAAATTTCTTCAGATGAGAGTTCCTCACAATCTATAATTGAGGTCTCAAACCTGCCGTTTTCATGGCGAATTGGAAGAAAGGCCTCTGCTGTAACATGGTGATTTTCAATCCACCTTTTCTTCGTAATAAATCTTGTTACCATTTTTGGGGATTGGGTTAATGCCCTTCAAGAATCTGCATCTTTTCCCAGATGACACTTGGAATCTCAGTATCAAAAAATTCTTTGCCGTGCTTCTCTTCGCCCTGAATCGTTGAAGCATAGCATAACAGACGATTTTTCCCGATGCTCATTGAAAGCACACCTTTTTTTTCTGTCTTCTCCGACTTCCATCTCAACACGACTTTTCCTTCAGGGTCAGCGGATATGCTCACCGCTTCCAATAGATTATGATGATGCGATAAGATTCTTAACAACTCACAAGCAACCTTCACAGACTCGGAATCCATTTCTAAGCCATCATCTGCGAAGTCCAAAATAGTTTGGTGCATTTTCTCGATTGCTTTGCTATATGCAATTTCGTCATCAGTTCTTAATCTTTGCCCATACTCGCGCTTCAACTGTTCATCTTTTTTACCGGCATTACTGAACACAATCCAAGAGTTTTCTTCTTCAAAATCGTGAAGGCTTGTGTCAAACAGAAATTGATATGCAGTTGAAGTCATTGGTTAAAGTGTTTTATTGCGTTCTCCGTGATACTTTCGTAAAAAATATCGTTCTTCAAGTTTCTTAACTTCTCGAAGCACTCCCAGATTTGTTCGCTATTGCTAATTGAAAACTTACGCAATGAATAAGCGTCTATATCCAACACGACATCTGTTTTACCGATATTGTCGTTTTGGTTGATTGTCTGAATGATTGTTGCCGCCAACTGTTCGTCAATATCCTCAATCGTTGCTTGTGTAAAAAAACTTTTGGTGCTCGCCTTGAACTTTTCGCACATGTTCGGCGGCATTGCGAGGTATTGATTGATACCTTCCATATCAGTGTCCAGTTGCATTTGGTTGATATATCTGACCGCAATCCTTGAAATTTGCTTTGGCTTACCCGCTTTTTTGTAGGCTTCCCAAAGCCTTTGAGCATTTTGCTTAACTTCTTCCCAACTTGTGTAAGGAGACAGACGATTAAATGTAAATCCGTCTACTCTGAACTGACCTTTGTTCAAACCATCGATAGTTTGAACAATATACCCACGAACAGTCTCTAATCTTTCCAGTGTGGTGCTCTTTAGCGTTAGGCTTATATTTCTCATCGGAAGCGGCATAAAACTTTGGTACTCCGAGCCAAGCTCTTCCACAATTTTCTGAATATTCTCTTTGCTTATCACCACCACAGGTGAGACTCTAATATCTATAATTGCCTCAACAACTGGCGGGCTTTTCAAATCGTGATATTGCATTATTTTTTAGTCCATGATTTTCCTAAGAAATGCTGGCGTTTCTGGATTCGTCTTGCGAATTTTATCGCCCGACCCGTCGCCAGACTTCTGTTCGTTTTGCTCCTCAATCGTCTTCATAGCAATCGGCTGTGGCACGGGGATTCCGCGCTTGATGAACGACGGCGTATTTTCGTCGTTTTTCTCGAACACATCGGAACTCATGCGCTCCATTTTTCCGCCAACGAGTGGATTTGAAATTGGTGGCGGCACAGGAGCAGGATTTGATTCCGCTCTCCGAATCACTTGCAGTTCGGGTTGCTTTGCTGATGCTGTTGGTGCTTTTTTGCTCTTGTTGAATCCGGTCGCAATAACGGTTACGGTGATTTCACCCTTCATCGTGTCGTCTTCGACATGTCCGTGAATAATCGTTGCGCCCTCTCCTGCTTGTTCGTGAATGAAACTCATGGCTTCTTTCATATCGCCCATAGTTACATCGCCTGTGATGTTAATGAGCACGCCCGAAGAACCTTTGATGGAAACGCCGTCCAAGAGTGGCGATGAAATGGCTTCTTCTGCGGCACGCAAGGCACGATTTTCTCCCGAAGCCGTCGCCGACCCCATGAGCGCGTCGCCTGAATCGGACATAATGTTGCGCACGTCGGCAAAGTCGACATTGACGAAGCCGTGTTTGGTTACGATTTCGGAAATGCCTTTGGCGGCACGATAGAGCACGTCGTTGGCGATGCTATAAGCTTGCTTGACGCTCAAATCGCCGTTGGCGATGCTCAAGATTTTTTCGTTTTGCACCACGATGAGCGTATCGACTTCTTTGCGCAGTTCATCAATGCCGCGCATTGCGGTTTCCATCGTGCGTGCGCCTTCGTATTCAAACGGCTTGGTTACAATGGCGATGGTCAAGATGCCGAGTTTTCGGGCGATGTTGGCGACAACAGGCGCGGCACCTGTACCCGTACCTTTGCCCATGCCTGCCGTAATGAAGAGCATATCCGAACCGCGAATGAGTTCAGAAATTTCCTCGCGCGATTCTTCCGCCGCGTGTTTGCCAACTTCAGGATTGAAGCCCGCGCCCAGCCCTTTCGTCGTTGTGCCGCCAATTTGCAATCGGTGCGCGGCACGCGACTTCGACAAGGCTTGACTATCGGTGTTGCAAGCGATAAACTCCACACCAGCAATGCCGAGCTCGACCATGTTGTTCACGGCGTTTCCACCGCACCCACCAACGCCGATGATTTTGA